>JBKPDM010000159.1:0-2277 GCA_046727895.1 Pseudomonadota bacterium
CCCCCCCCCCACGCCACGTCGTCGGCAGCGTCAGATGTGTATAAGAGACAGGTCGACGACGTAGGGCTCCTCGTCCATCGGTCCGGGGTCGATCCTGTTCTGGATGCCGTCCAGCCCGGCGATGATCTGCGACGCCATGTAGAGATAGGGGTTCGCCGACGGCTCGCCCGCCCGGTTCTCGATGTGCGCCGCCTCGTCACCCGGCCCCGCGCTGACCACCCGGATGTACGCGGCCCGGTTCTCCAGCGCCCAGGTGACCTTGTCCGGGGCGAAGGACTCCGGCCGGAACCGCTTGTACCCATTGATCGTCGGCGTCGAGAACACGCACTGCGCGGCGGCGTGCTTGAGCAGGCCGCCAACGAAGTGCTTGCCGACGTCGGACAGCCACTCCCCGGTGCCCCACTCACCTCCGTCGCGTGCGGTGAAGGCGTTCTGCTGGGTCCCGATGTCGCGGAGGGACTGGTGCAGGTGCCAGCCGCTGGAGAAGAAGTTCTCGAGGTTCGGCCGGCACATGAACGTGGCGTGGTACCCGTTGCGTCGGCAGATCTGCTTCGCGGCCGTGCGGAACAGGACCATGTTGTCCGCGGATTCCATGCCTTTGCGGGGGTCGAACGTGAACTCGCACTGCCCGGGGCCCCACTCGTCCTCCATAGTCCGCAGCGGCAGTCCGACCTCCTGCAGCTGCCGCTCGAGGACCGAGAGGATCTCGTCGATCTCGTCCTGGCGCGTCTCGGTCAGGTACTGAAAGCCGTGGGCGATCGCGCGTACCTTTGGCGGCTCGGGCGGCCACCCAGACTGCTCAGGCAGGAGCATCGGGTCCTCGAGCTTGGTGATGTACCATTCGACCTCCAGCCCCGAGACGTACTCGTACCCGTGCTCGGCGAGCTTCTTGAGCCACTGGCGTAGGACGTACCGGCTGGAGAACGGGACCGGCTTGCCGTTCTGGAAGTACGCGTCCGACAGGCACCACCCTGTGCCCGGCGCCCAGGGCAGCTCGCGGAACGACAGCGGGTCGGGAACGAGGATCATGTCCGGGTACCCGGTCATCTCGGGGATGCCGAACCCTCCGCCCGTCCGGAACAGCGGGAAGATGATCCTGTTGGCGGTGTCCATTATCAGCACGGCGGTCTGGAAGTCCTGACCGTTCCTCAGGGCGCGCAGGAAGGCATTGGCCGTAAGGGTCTTGCCACGCAGAATGCCGTGCTGGTCCGGCCAGGAAACGCGAATCGTACGGAAGCCCCCGTCTTTGACGAGCGAGATGACCTTCTCAGCCGCCTTCTTCTGGTCGTCCGTCCACAGGTCATGTTTCTCGATGAAGTCGACCTTCCCAAGACTGATGTCATCGAGTTCGATCGCCACCTCGGCCCCTCCTTTCGTCGGCTGTCCACCCTCCCGGATTGGCGTGGTCCGCGCTGTCGATGGGCAGCTGCTCAGTGCAGCTCGCGAAGCCTGTATCCCGTTTGGCTTCCGGTTGTCAACTGGTCGGTCACGCTTCCCACCAACTCAAATTGGAAGTGCCGTTGCGCGGTGCCGCTCGGCGACCGCCGTTGGCCGAGAGCCGGGTCCATCCGCGACGGCGAGATCGCCGACGCCTGCCAGCAGCACCAGATCACGCTGGTCCACACGCCCACCGGTACTTCCACCACTGACCGCGGCGATCCGGCCCGCACAGCCGCAGGTCCCAGAAACACCCTGACGACGCGTTGAACCTCCCCGGGGTTGGATCCGAAGGCTCTGGTGAACCCGGAGCGGTTCAATCTTGCAGTGGGGCCTCGTCCTACCCGCCGGCGGCGCGCACGGTGCGAGAGCGGCGCTACGGTAAAGTCCCTGGGCTCTTTGGGAGCGACTCCGCGAACGTGGCAACGCACTCGTTGCAGATGAAGATCGGGGTGATGGCCGCGAAGGTGTTGGGGTCCCTGACTGGGTACTCGGCGCCGAAGAGCGTCTGCACCTGCCGGTAGGACTTCCTGCAGAACCAGCATTTGAACTGGGCAGGGTCAGGCGGGGGTTCCTCGATGATCTTCTCGTCCTCGTCGGTCTGGAGGTATGCCTCTTCGTCCCTCACGGCGAAGACGTACCCATCACCGGGCTGATCGCTTCCTTGGTCCACGGCTAACTACGATCGCCTGAGGACCTCCGAGCAGCGGTTCTGCTGCTTGCAATGAGCATGCCGCATGACCCTGGCACCTCAAGACCTCGCACGCGGGAGCAGCAAAGGCGGGTGTCCCTTCGACCGACCACATGCTCGCTGCTCACTACAGCGACAGACCGTAGTAG
>JBKPDM010000160.1:0-7901 GCA_046727895.1 Pseudomonadota bacterium
ACCGTCGTCGGCTTCCACTGGGGCGGCTGGGTGACCGGCGGCAGTGCCCAGAAGATGGCGGAGGAGTCGGCCGCACAGGCGCGCCAGGAGCTGGCCGCGGTCGTGTGCGTCGATCGCTTCATGGCCGCGCCGGATGCCGGCGTCCAGCTCACCGCGCTGAAGGCGATCGAGAGCTCCTACGCGCAGAGCAAGTTCGTCGAGGACGGCCACTGGGCCATCATCATGCCCGCCAGCAGCACCACGGATTACAAAGCGCAGGCTGATGACCGCAAGGCGGCCGGGCTGTGCGCCGAGGAGCTGGTGAAACGCGAGATTCCCACGCCCGGGAAAGCCGCGCAGATCGATGACGGGGCGGCTGTTGCGCAATAGGCGCCCCCGGTCATAGCGCGCGAGCAGTACAAACTTGATTGACAGCCGTTTTGCGGAGGGATCGACGATGCCCCTTTCGAGGCAGCAGTTACAGGTCGATCAGGCCAGGGGAGGAAACGCCGCGCGGCCTCGGCTCCGCGCGGCAGCCTTCGATCCGCGCGCGCCGGTCACGCGGCGGGCGGCGGCGCTCGAGACGCTGTTCCGGGCCGATTGGGAGCGTAGCGCCCCGAGGTGGCACCGGAATCTGGCATTCACTGCCGAAAGTTACCAGCGGGTCCGGATCGTGGTCGAACACGTCCTGACACCCGAGCTGGCGGCTCCGCTCACTCTCCTCGCTGCCCGGTATGCCTGAGGCGACCGCTGTTTGGCGGGTGACGGAGCAGACCTAGCACCCGCGACGGCCGACTGCGGGGCTGGACGGCATGCTGATCGAGGCGCTGATCCACGCTTGTTGCCGCGGCAAGCGTCCACTCCTCTCATCTGAGACCGTGATCGAAATCTATTGGCCAAAGCACGAGGCCAAGACGACGCGATGGTCGAGCATCCAGGGATAGCAACTGATCCGGGGCAGCGTGGGCGACTCATCGCACATCGTGAGAGTCGGGCCAGGCAGCGCGAATCAATGGTAGACCCGCGCAGATATCGACAAGAGAGGCATCCAAATGCCATCGCAAAGTGGTGACGGCAACCGGGGCGGCCCTTGGGGCGTCCCGGGCAGTCCCAGTCCCGACCTCGAGGAGGTGATTCGGCGGGGACAGGACCGGCTCAAACGGATGATGCCGGGCGGCGGACCGCGCGCGATGGGGATGATCCTGATTTTCTGTCTCCTTCTGGCCGCCCTTGGCGTTTGGACGGCCTTCTACACCGTGCCGAGCGACTCGGTCGCCGTCGTGCAGCGCTTCGGCAAGTATCTCAAAGAGGTTCAACCAGGGCTGAACTTCAAGCTGCCGTTAGGCGTTGACGTCGCCACAATCGTTCCGGTCAAGCGACAGTTGAAGCAGGAATTCGGGTTCGCGACCCCGGGCGCCACCGATCCGTATCAGAGCTCTCAAGACGGTTCGAAGGAAACTCAGATGGTGACGGGCGATCTGAACGCCGCGCTGGTGGAATGGGTGGTTCAGTACCGCATCTCCGATCCGATGAAGTTTCTGTTCGATGTTCGCGAGCCGAGCACAACCCTCCGCGCCGTCTCCGAATCCGTCATGCGCGAGGTGGTTGGCGACCGCACCGTGGACGAGGTCATTACCATCGGCCGTCAGGAAATCGAGGCGGAAGCACTGATCAAAATGCAGGAGCTGTCCACAAAATACGAAATGGGGATCAGCATCGACCAGGTGCAGTTGAAAAACATCAATCCGCCCCAACCGGTGCAGGAATCGTTCAACGAGGTCAACCAGGCCCAGCAGGAGAAAGAGAAGCTGATCAACGAGGCTCGGCGGGACTACAACAAAGTGATCCCACTCGCCGAGGGCGAGAAGGATCAGCGCATCCGTGAGGCCGACGGCTACCGGCTCAAGCGAATCAACGAGGCGGAAGGCGATGTCGCCCGGTTCAGCGCTCTGCTGGCCGAATATCACAAGGCCGCAGAGGTCACACGTCGCCGCATCTATATCGAGACCCTGCAGGAGGTTCTGCCGGGCATTCGCTCCAAGATCATTCTCGACGCGCAGACGCAGAGCATCCTGCCATTTCTGAACCTCGACCCCAAACCGGGAGATCGACCATGAACCGGTTCATCCTCATCGGCATCTTGGGGGCTTGTGGGCTGATCGCGTACGTCGTGATGAGCTCGTTCTACACCGTGAGCGAGGTCGAGCAGGTGATCATCACCCAGTTCGGCCGACCGGTTGGCGAGCCCGTGACAACGGCCGGCCTCAAGTTCAAGACGCCCTTCATCCAGGACGTCAATCCGATCGACAAGCGGATCCTCGAGTGGGATGGCAGTCCGTCGGACATGCCGACCAAGGACAAGCTCTACATCGCGGTCGACCTGTTCGCCCGATGGCGGATCAACGATCCGCTCCAGTACTTCCTGCGGCTGCGTGATGAACGAAGCGCCCAGTCTCGACTGGACGACATTCTCGGCAGCGAGACCCGTAACGCTGTCGCGAAGCACGAGCTGATCGAGATCATTCGCACGACCAAAGATCGTGTGCCGCTGCGCGACGCCCAGCTTACCGACACCGAGACCGACGTCGGCGCGCTGGTGCCGATCCAGAAGGGGCGCAAACAGGTCGAGCAGGAGATTTTTGCGGCGGCTTCGCAAAAGGTTAAGGTGTTCGGCATTGAATTGCTCGATATCCGGTTCAAACGGATCAACTATAACGAGAGCGTGCGTCCAAAGATCTATGATCGAATGATCAGCGAACGGCGGCAGATCGCGGAACGCTTCCTGTCGGAAGGGAACGGCGAGGCTGCCCGGATCCGCGGCAATCGCGAACGCGATTTGAACAAGATACAGTCTGAAGCCTACCGGAGCGTCGAGGAGATCCGCGGCTTGGCGGACGCGAAAGCCACCGAAATCTACGCAAGCGCTTACAACCAGAGCCCGGAAGCCGTTGAATTCTATGAGTTTACCCGGACTATGCAGTCATACAAGTCCATAATCGCAAAAGATACGACCCTGATCCTTTCGACGGACAGTGATCTCTTCAAGTTCTTAAAAGGTATGGCTCCCGATAGCGGCAGCTTTGCTGCCCAACGTGCCGCTGAGAACCAACGACAATTCGCGCCAGTCGCGAATGAGTCGCACAGAGGCTTGGTGCCGGTGCCGAATCGCGAAAGTTCCGCCCCACCCGAATGAGGCTAGTCAAAGAGGACGGATATGGCATGTTGAGCCCGCACCGCCCGCCCGACCGGACCGCGCCTGTCGACGATGATCACGCCGACGACATAGTCTATCCAGCCACAGTTCCTTTTCTCCTGGTTCATCTGGCCTGCCTGGCCGCGATTTGGACAGGGCTGACGGCGGAGGCGTTGGTGCTGTGCGGTGCGCTGTACGTGGTGCGGATCTTCGCGATTGCGGCGGGCTACCATCGCTATTTCGCCCACCGTGCCTACAAGACCAGCCGGATCGTTCAGTTCCTGCTCGCCTTCCTGGCCCAGACCTCGGCCCAGCGGGGGGTGCTGTGGTGGGCGGCCAAGCATCGGCGGCACCACAGTCACTCCGACACCGAGCTCGACGTGCACTCGCCCCGCCAGCATGGCTTCGTCTATGCGCACCTGGGCTGGATCTTCACGCCGCGGCACGGTGCGACCGACTACGGTGCGATCGCCGATTTCGCGAGGTTTCCGGAGCTTGTATGGCTCGATCGGCACCCCTACCTGCCGGCCGGCCTGCTCGGCCTGCTGGCGTGGCTGATCGCCGGCTGGCCGGGCCTGGTAGTCGGCTTCTGCTGGAGCACCGTGCTGCTCTGGCATGCGACCTTCGCGATCAACTCGGTGGCGCACGTCGCGGGGCGCCGGCGCTACGTGACCGGCGACGACTCGCGCAACAACTGGTTCCTCGCGCTCCTGACCATGGGCGAAGGCTGGCACAACAATCACCACGCGTATCAGTCCTCGGTGCGTCAGGGTTTCCGCTGGTGGGAGTACGATCCGACCTTCTACGCCCTGAAGTTTCTGTCCTGGTTCGGAATCGTCTGGGATCTGCACAGCCCACCCGAGGCCGTCCTCAGAGGCGAGCAGCGCTTGGGGCGCAAGGTGATCGAGAAGGTGGCCCGCCAGCTTGCCGGCACATTTCCGATCGAACGGATCGCTGCGCAGACCCATGAAGCGTTGGTCCAGATGCCGACCTGGGCGGAACTACGATCGAGGGGCCGAGCGGCGCGCAGTCATGCGGAGTCGTTCCTGGCCCAAATCCACCTTCCGCACATGCCAAGCGTCGAGGACCTCCGCGGCTACGCCGAGCAGCGCCTCGCCCGGACGGTGTCGCTCGATGAGATCGCGCGCCGCACGCGGCAGATCCTGCTCGAGGCGGTCGCCCTGCGGCTCCTCAACGAGGCTGAGACCGCGCGCGCAATGTGATCTTTCTCACCA
The DNA here is from genome assembly GCA_046727895.1 of Pseudomonadota bacterium. GTDB lineage: Bacteria > Pseudomonadota > Alphaproteobacteria > Geminicoccales > Geminicoccaceae > DATAOG01. The sequence continues at coordinate 4,408 of JBKPDM010000160.1, forward strand.
GACCTGCCGAGCGGGACCGGGCCGGCGGGAACGCTGCCGCCGGCCAAGGCGTTTCCCGCCAACCAAGTTGAAGGGCCCCTCATGAGGCTATTCGAGTGCCAGAATTGCGGCCAGTTGCTGTATTTCGAGAACACCCGGTGCGAGCGCTGCGTGTACGTCCTGGGCTACATTCCGGACGGTGCCGTGCTGAGCGCCCTTACCGAGGAGGACGGGAATCGCTGGCGCCCGCTGACCGCGCCGGCGCAGGTCCACCGCTTCTGCGCCAATGCCGCGCACGAGGCCTGCAACTGGCTGGTGCCGGCGGACGCCCCGGATGCGTTCTGCCGGGCCTGCCGACACAACCGCACGATCCCGAACCTTGGCCCGCCGGAGCACCTGCTGCGCTGGCAACGCGTCGAGGGCGCCAAGCACCAGCTGATCTACGGGCTCCTCCGCCTGGGGCTGCCTTTGGTCAATAAGTGGGAGAATCCGGAGACCGGGCTCGCCTTCGACTTTCTGGCCGATTCCGGGGCGACATTCCGGGAGACGTCCCAGGTCGTTACGGGCCACGCCAGGGGTCTGATCACCATCAACGTCGCCGAGGCCGACGACGCCGAGCGCGAGCGCGCCCGCAAGGACATGACGGAGCCCTACCGCACGCTGCTCGGCCACTTTCGCCACGAGGTCGGTCATTACTACTGGGAGCGACTGGTCCGGGACGGGCGGCGGCTGGAGTGGTTTCGCACGATGTTCGACGACGAGCGGCAGGACTATGGCGCGTGCCTCGAAAGGCATCATGGCGAGGGCCCGCCGCCGGACTGGCAGGAGCGGTTCGTCAGCGGCTATGGCAGCGCCCATCCATGGGAAGACTTCGCCGAGACCTGGGCGCACTATCTGCACATCGTCGACACCCTGGAGACCGCCGGGGCGTTCGGTCTGCGCGTCCACCCCCAGGCCGGACGCGATCCTGCGCTCGCCATGGAGATCGACTTCGACCCCTACCGACAGAGCGACTTCGACGCTCTTCTCAAGGCTTGGCTGCCGCTCACCTATGCGGTCAACAGCTTGAACCACAGCATGGGCCAGCCGGACCTCTATCCCTTCGTTCTGGCGCCGGCGGTCATGGCGAAGCTGCGCTTCGTTCACGGCCTGATTCACCCAAGCGACGCCTGACGCCGGCCGCGGCCAGCTCCCAAGCCATGCCGCCGACGCCTAAAATGGTCTGAATTGCAGCGACGGCGAGCCGCGCTGCATCGACTGCGGTAAGATTCTCCTCGGCGAGGCGCCGTTTGTGCGAGCGGAGCGAGGCGCATGTCTGCCCGATCACCACCGAAGTTGGAATCAACGCCCTCGCCGCACAAACTCACTTGGTCAGCCCCTTAGTCCACATCGGCATGCTCGAGCATAGATTTTTACTTCCAAGACTGATGTAAAACCCCGACCTGGCTCCCATATATTATTTCAGCGCAACGTCCTCGGTGCAGACGCGCAAATGATCTCCGGGAACTTGCGTGGCGGGTACTGCCAGAGGTGCTCGCGAATCGCGGCTAAATTCACAACAGAGAAAAGGTGAGGTGTTCAAGCACCAGAGTGATGAAACCGCATCTTGAATGGTACCTCGAGCAGACCCGCAAGTTTCCGATCCTCGACGTGGACGAGGAGCGGCGTCTTGCCCGGGACTGGCGCGACGCCAAGGACCCGGAGGCCGCCCGGCAGTTGCTCGGCAGCCACCTGCGTCTCGTGGTCAAGATCGCCCGACGGTTTGGCGGCTACGGCATGCCGCTGGCCGACCTGGTCGCCGAGGGCAACGTCGGTTTGATGCGGGCGCTTGCCAAGTTCGAGCCGGAACGCGGGTTCCGTTTCGCCACATACGCCATGTGGTGGATCCGGGCCGCGATCCGGGAGCACGTCCTCCACAACCGCTCGCTGGTGACTATGGGCACGACAACAGCACGGAAGAAGCTGTTCTTCAATCTGCGCCGGCTGAAGAGCCAACTCGGGGAGCTTGGCGAGGGCGATCTTCCAACGGACGCGGTCACCGGAATTGCCCAGAAGCTCGAGGTCAGCGAGGACGAGGTGATCGAAATGAACCGGCGCCTCGCCGCCATGGACCAGTCGCTGTCCGCGCCGATGCGGGCCGACGGCGACGCCGAATGGCAGGATATGCTGGCGGCCGACGGCCCGGACCAGGAAAGCATCATTGCCGAGGCGAGCGAGCTTGCGTGGCGGCGTGAGCTGCTGGCCAAAGGTCTGGCGACGCTCAACGAGCGCGAGCAGCACATTCTGAAGGGGCGGCGACTCCGAGACGAAACCATGACGCTCGCGGATCTGGGCCACATCTACGGCGTCTCGCGTGAGCGGGTGCGTCAGATCGAGGCCCGGGCATTCGAGAAGCTGCAGAGAGCGATGCTGACTGCAGCTGCGAATCAGCAGGGCGGCACCCGCCTATACGCACCCTGAGCAGCTCGGGCGTGCGTGCCGGCAACAAGCGACCTTGGTTGACTAGAGCGTTGCCAGGCCCGAACCCGCTGGAGCTTTGCGGATAACGCCGACGGCGCGTCACTCCGATTCCCGCTCGTCATCTTTATGCTCGTGAAGGAAGCGAGCGATCTGCTCCTTCAATTACACCGTCTGACCCGCCTCACCCATGGCAGCGGCGTGTTCGAAAAGTTGCCGCTGGGTCGGTGTAGGCAGATCATTCCACTGCAAAAGCACCGCCGCCCCCAGGCACTGCAAGATACGCCGCTCGCCCTCCGAGAGCGGCACGGGCTTGGCGCGGCTCGGGTCGGATGGCCAGCCCAGAAGCACCTCCTTCGCTCTCCCATCGGGCAAGGGCGCTGGCTAGCGGATTGCTCGGCTTCCGTCTCTTTGGTTTCCTGGCGATCATGTATGCGATATGGGATGCAGAAGAGCCCGAGGCCACCGGGAACGAGGCGCCATGTGGTCAGCGCCAGAGCGACGTAGCCGGCGCGTTGAGGACGCCAGCGTTTGTTGATCTACGTATAGCAACAGCGATGTCGAGTTATCGCTATTTTCTTTGGAACATTGTTGTTCCAAATATTATCGATCGCATCTTGTAAAGGTGTCACAGAAACACCACTTAACAATGAGCGGCAAATCTTTCATATCCCAGTGATCGGAAGCCGCGAGCGGGTCCGATCCCGAGTCCGGCCGCATGGGCGGCGGACCCGCCGCAAAACCTGAGATACCGCTTCTCAAGGAGGGTATTGAGCCATGCGTACCTACGACTTCACTCCACTGTTCCGTTCGAGCGTCGGTTTCGATCGCTGGAGCAACCTGTTCGAGGCCGCGATGCGCGCCGATGACAGCGCCGGCGGCTATCCGCCCTACAACATCGAGAAGATGGACGACGACAAGTACCGGATCATGATGGCGGTCGCCGGGTTCGGCGAAAACGACATCGAGATCACCGCGCAGGAGAACCTGCTTGTCGTCACCGGCAACCTCGGCGAGCCGCGCGAAGGCGTCACGACCTACCTCTACCGTGGCATCGC
>JBKPDM010000161.1:0-7378 GCA_046727895.1 Pseudomonadota bacterium
CTCCGGAGCAGCCCGTCGATCACCGCCACGGCGGCGGTGTCGAGAGCGCCGTCCGCACAGACTTCGTGGATCAGGCCGATACGGTGCGCTTTGTGCGCATCGAAGCGCTCGCCCGTGCTGGCGTAGCGGCGCAGGCTGCGCACGCCCATGGCGGCGCAGAGTTGCGGGATGATCGGCGCCGGAATCACGCCCCAGCGCACCTCGCTCAGGGCGAAGCGCGCGGATTCGCTGGCGATCGCGACGTCGCAGCACGCGACCATGCCGACTCCGCCGCCATAGCAGGCGCCCTGGACCAGCGCCACGGTCTGCTTCGGCAGGGCGTTCAGCTGGCGCAGCACCTCGGTCGTGCGGCAGGAGAACTCGACGTTCTGCTCCACCGGAGCGGTCGACAGCCGCTTCAGGCAGTTGAGATCGGCCCCGGCCTGGAAGTGCTGGCCGTTGCCGCGCAGCACTACGAGCCGAACCCGCCGATCGTCACGCAGGGCCTGGAAAGCCTCGCCGAGCTGATTGATCAGCCGCTCATCGTAGGCGTTGCGCACCTCGGGGCGGTTCAGGACGACGGTCGCCACACCCCGGGCATCGACCTCGCTCAGCACGGCGTTCTCGGTCATGGAACGGTCTTCCCCTTCCAGTATGGTCATGCCGCGCCGTTCGGCGGCCCGCCGATCATGACCGAAGGTGCTGCGGCCGTGAATGCAGAGACCGCTTCGAACGCCAGGCCGCGCAAGTTCCATCGGTAGCCTGGAGCGCCGGGCGGCGCGCGCCCGATTGCTCTGGCCTTAACTCCCTCGAAACCCTCTCTGGCTAGGCTCGTGCGGTCCGAACCCAACGGTCGCGCCACGCCCTTGAGCCAAATCCGACAACCGACTGGTCACGCGTTCGGCCGCAAGACGGCGGACGACGAGCTGCACGAGGCGGGCGGCGCGCGGCGCACCTCGTCGAGCCCGCCGTCGGACCACGCGCTATGGGCGAGCGACGACGAGGATTCGGCGCCTCGAGCGGACGTGCGCGGCGCGCCCGCGGCGCAACGGGAGCCCGGCCGCGCCGGCAATGGCGCTGCCCTGCCGGAGCAAGCCATGGCCGAGGGCGAAGCGCGCACGGGCTGGCGGGCCGTCGGGAGCACACCCAAGAGCTCGCTGATCGACGAGCTGGCCGCCGACGCCGAAGACGCCGGGCCCTGGTCGGAGCCGGCCGTGCCGCCCGATCCCGATCGACGGCCGGATCGGGACACCCCGGTCGAGCGCGCCCGCAAACAGGTGAATGCCGACGACGGCGACGATCTGCAGGGCGACGAGTTCGACGACATCGCGGTCACCATCGGCCGCGTGGTCTCGATCCGGGGCTCCGTGGTCTGGGGCGCCTTGTTCGACGATGACGACGGCACCGCGGCGCGCGCCGCGCGGATGGGCGCCCTGGTCTCGATGCGTGGACCCGATTCGCGCGTCTTTGGCATCGTCAATGCCTTGAAGCGGGACGGCAACGGCGGCGGCCAGCAGGCCGAGCGCACGATCTTCGAGATCCAGGTCCTGGGGGAGATCTCGACGGTGACGCCGGGGGCGAAGGCCGCCGGCTTCCAGCGCGGCGTCTCGAGCTATCCGCCGCTCGATGCCCCGGTGACCACCGTCACCTTGCGCGATCTCGCGGCGGTCTATGCCCGCCCGCGGGTGTCGAACGTCCATGTCGGCCGGTTGCGCCACAACCACAAGGTACCCGCCTTCGTCCTGACCGACAGCCTCCTGGGCAAGCATTTCGCCGTGCTCGGCACGACCGGCGCCGGCAAGTCCTGCGCCGTGTCGGTCATCCTGCGCTCGATCCTCGACGAGCTGCCCAACGGCCACATCGTCCTGCTCGACCCCCACAACGAATACGCGAGCGCATTCTCCGATCGCGCCGAGCTCCTGAACCCCTCCAATCTGCAGCTGCCCTACTGGCTGCTGAACTTCGAGGAGATCGGCCACATCCTGATCGGCGGCACCGCCAACGAGCACAGCTTCGCCCAGACCGCGATCCTGAAGGACGCCATCCTGCGCGCCAAGCGCGCGTTCGTGAGCGAGCAGGACGGCAACGAGCACATCACCGTCGACACGCCGATGCCCTATCGCCTGTCCGACCTGATTTCGGCGCTCAAGGAGGGCATGGCCTCGCTCAACAAGGCCGATGGCTCGGGGCCGTATTTGAGCCTGGTCGCCCGGATCGAGAGCCTGCGCAACGATCGCCGCTACGCCTTCATGTTCGCGAGCCTGGCGGTGCGCGACAACATGCGCCAAATCTTGGCGCAGCTTCTGCGCATCCCGGTCAATCGCAAGCCGATCACGATCATCGACATCTCGGGCGTGCCCTCGGAGATCGTCGACGTGGTCGTCTCGGTCCTGTTCCGGCTGGTGTTCGAGCTGGCGGTGTGGAGCGATCGGGGTGCGGCGCCACCGGTGCTCCTGGTCTGCGAGGAAGCGCACCGTTACGTGCCGGACGAGGATTCCGGCAGCTTCGCGCCGACCAAGCGGGTCATCTCGCGGATCGCCAAGGAGGGTCGCAAGTACGGCGTCACGCTCTGCCTGGTCAGCCAGCGACCCTCGGAGCTGTCGATCGGCAGCCTGGCCCAGTGCAACACCGTCTTCGCGCTCCGCCTGACCAACGAGCACGATCAGTCCTTCGTCGCCCGTGCCCTGCCCGAGAACGCGCGCTGGCTCGTCGACAGCCTGCCCTCGCTGAACACCCAGGAGGCGGTCGTGGTCGGCGACGGCGTCACCGTGCCGGTGCACATCCGCTTCAACGATCTCGATCCGAACCATCGGCCATCCAGCGCCAATCCCTCGTTCGCCGGCTCGTGGCGAAAGGAGACCGCTCAAGGGTTCCTCGATCGGGCGATCGACCGCTGGCGTCAACAGGTCCGCTGAGCGAGCCGCGGGGCCGACGAGGCGATGTCGTTCATGGATCGAGCCGGGTCACGCGCCGCAGGTCGGGAGATCGGGATGGCCGGGCATCGCAATCACCGGGTCAACTGAATATGCAGGACATGCACGTCATGAGTGGCGAAGGCCCGCTCGCCGGCAAGGTGGTGCTGATTGCCCGCTGCAGCCAGGACGTGTGCGAAGCGACCGCGCGCCTGTTCGCGCAGCGCCGAGGGCCTGCTGATCGGCGGCCGCGGCATCGAGCAGGGCCAGGCGGTCGCCGCGATCATTTCCGCCGCCGGCTGCCCGGCGGAATTTCTCCCGGCCGACTTTACCAAGCTCGATGACTGCGCCGCCCTGGTCGCCAAGGCCGATCAGGCCTTCGGCCGGATCGACCTGGTCATCTTCGCGGCCGGCATGGTCGCGCCACGCTCGAGCCAGGAGCCGCTGACCGAGCAGTTCGACCACATCGTGGCGATCAACCTGCGGGCGCCCTTCTTTCTGATGCTGGCCGCCGCGAGGCTCATGCAGCGCGACGCCACGCCCGGCACCATGATTACCGTGCTCGGTATGCCGGCCGAGGGCGATCCGGTCGCGGTCGCGGCCTACGAAACCAGCCAGGGCGGCCTCGCGGCCATGACCCGAAGCTTCGCCGCCGGCCTGATCGAAGAGCAGATCCGCGTGATCGGCCTCGATCTCGACGGCTGCGACGCCTTGGGTGACGGCGCCGTGACCGGCGCGATGTTCAGCGGCGAGCCTCGGCGGCCGTCGCGGACACCGCAGGAGATCGCCGGCGCACTGGCCCTGCTCGCGGCCGACCCGACCAGACCGGAGACCGGCTCGATCGTCCAGCTCGACCAGCGGCCACACGCCATGGCACAAGCGCGGCCGCGGCCGAGGGCTTGATCCGCTGACGAGGGCCGTCGGCGGCTGGGCACCCAGCCGACGAGGTAGCGATATGGCGCCTGGTCGTGACCGGCTTCGGCTACGCGCCTGAGCAGGGCGTAACCCCTTCTTGCCTCATGACGGCTCGGCGGCTGACCCGCTTCGAGCGGCGAGCTCACCGGGCGGGATCGCGCCGCGCAGCGCCTGCAGCTCCGCCTCTGAGACCGCCGGGTGGCCAGCCAAGAGGTCGGCGAGCGTGGTGGGCGAGACGTCGCGGTTGTCCTTGATCAGCCAGTAGCCGGGAAACTCCCAGTCGGGGATCAGCCAGGTCCGGAGCTCGACCCGCGGCAGCTGGTTCTTCGAGGCCCAGTCCCGACCGAGGATGCGCAGCGCTTCCGGCGGAATGACGACCTCGACCTGCCGGCCGGAGAGGTCGATGCCGCCGTCGGTCAGCTGGACGAGCTCGTCCTCGTCGTCGAAGCCGACCGCGGCCGCGCCCGCGCGATAGAGGCGCGCCCGGTCGACGTCGAAGCCGGCGCAGTTGAGATCCTCTTTCTGGATCCGGGCATGGAAGGCGTACTCGCCCCAGGCGGCGAAGATATCCGCCTCGAGGGCCTCGAGGCGCGCCTCGCCGAGGGTCCGCCCCGGAAACCAGGGCGTATCCTCCATAAGCCTCACCCAATCGTGATAATCGAGGTCCTGGCGTGCGACCTGCTCGTCGGGGCCGAGATGGCGGTACTTGCCCCAGCCCGGCACGGCGCCCGCGCCGCCCGAGCGATGGACCTCGATCACCGCGTCGAGATAGACGAGGCTGAGCTCGCGGCAGCGCTGCCAGGCCTCGCGCACCTCGGGGACATGGTTCACGTTCCGCCCGCGGCGGCGCTGGATTTCTCGCAGCCGCCTGCGATATTCCCGCTCCATGAGAGGCTCCCGACGGTTGCCGACGCCGCCCTGCGCACGATATTGACGGCCGCAACCTCGTGCAAGTTTGTCAATCTTATGGCCAAGGCGTTCGACTCACTCTAATCTTGCGATTCATCAGAGGTTCATCCGCTGCCTGCACGATTCGGTGCAGAGGCGGAAGGAGCGCCCGCGGTGACCGGACAGCAGATCCGCAAGGTCTATCTTGACGAGGACGAGGACTTCTCCGAGCGCCAGTCTTACGGCCGGCGCGTGGTCACCCCGGTCCGCTACTCGACCGACCCGCGCGACGTCGGCTGGGTCCGCCAGAATATCCCCTGCCAGACCGCCTGTCCGGCCGACACCAACGTGCCCGCCTACATCCAGATGATCCTGGAGAACCGCTACGGTCGCTCGTACGAGCTGAACCGGATTGCCAATGTGCTGCCGGGCACGCTCGGGCGGATCTGCTCGCGCCCGTGCGAGGATGCCTGCCGGCACGGCTGGCCCGGCAACGGCGCGCCGGTCAACATCTGCCACCTGAAGCGCGCGGCCGCCGACCTCAAGCCGTCCGGCCATCGGATCACCGAGAATCTGTTCACGCCCTCGGGCAAGCGGATCGCGATCGTCGGCGCCGGATCGGCCGGCATCGCGGCGGCGCACGATCTCTCGATGCTCGGTCACGACGTCACCATCTTCGAGGCCGAGGCGATCGCGGGCGGCATGCTGTACTACGGCATTCCCGAGTTTCGCCTGCCGCGGGACGTGCTCTCGCTCGAGGTGCGCAACGCGCTGCGGCTCGGGGTCGAGCTCAAGTCCGGCGTCGCGGTCGGCACCGGGCCGAACGACGCGCGCCTGTCGAAGCTGCTCGAGGACTACGATGCCGTCCTGCTCGCGACCGGCTGCATGGCGGCGATCCGGCTGCCGCTGCGCGGCGTCGACGACAGCGCCGCCGACCCGGTGCGCCAGATCCCCAATGCCGAGTACGGCCTCGATTTCCTGATGGAGCTGCACCGCGGCGAGACCAAGACGGTTGGCAAGCGGGTCGCCGTGGTCGGCGCCGGCTTCACCGCGCTCGACTGCGCGCGGATCTCGCTCAGGCTCGGCGCCGACGACGTTACGATCCACATCCGCACGACCGAGGAATACATCCCGGTCACCAAGGAGGAGATCCACGAGGCCAAGCGCGAGGGGACCAAGATCCTCGGCCTGCGCACCCCCGTCGGGCTGATCACCGACGCGAGCGGCCGGCTGACCGGGGTCCAGTTCGCCCAGAACCGGCTCGGCGGCTGGCGCGCGGGCGGTCGCCGTCAGGCGATCCCGATCGAGGGCTCGGAGTTCGTCGAGCCTTGCGACACGCTCCTGATCGCGATCGGCCAGAAGACCGTGAACGACTTTCTCGACGTCGAGGTCGAGCTCGATCGCTGGGGCAACGTCAAGGTCGACGACCAGGGCATGACCTCGGTGAAGGGTCTGTTCGCGGCCGGGGACTTCGTGATCGGCGCCTCGACCGTGGTCGAGGCGGTCGGCCTGGGGCGCAAGACGGCGCTCGAGATGGACACCTGGCTGATGGGGCGCGAGCGGCGCAAGCTGGTGGTCAAGATCGAGCCGGTCGAGGAGCCGCGGCGCGAGCGGTCCTGGGACTTCATCCCGCCGCAGCACATCCCCATGGAGCCAATGAAGTCGCGCTTCGACACCCTCACCCTCGAGGCCGAGAAAGGCTACGACCACGACCTCGCCGTCGAGGAGGCCAAACGCTGCTATCTCTGTCACCACAAATACGAGATCGATCCGGACAACTGCATCTATTGCCGCGCCTGCATCGAGGTCGCGCCCCGCAACTGCATCAAGCTGGTGAGCGGCATCGACATCAAGGAGGACGGCAGCTACGGCGAGCTGACCGAAACGGGCGAGTGGGATCAGGTGGGCGCGATCTGGATCGACAACAACGAATGCATCCGCTGCGGCGCCTGCTACATGGTCTGTCCGACCCGTTGCATTTCGATCACCAAGAACGAGATCTTCTATCAGGACGTCTGAGCCGATCAGGGCCACGGCAGGATGGCGGCGACCAGGCACTACGTGATCATCGGCAACGGCGTCGCCGGCAATCAGGCGGCCGCGGTGCTGCGCGGGCGGGATCCGGACAACCGGATCACCATCATCTCGATCGGCGCGCTGCTGTTCTACGACCGCTATCAGCTGCCTCAGGTGTTTCAGGGCAAGCGCGACTGGCGATCGTATCTGGTCTATCCGCCGAGCTACTACGAAGAGAAGCGGATCACGGTCCGGCGCAAGTGCCGGGTCACGCAGGTCGACCCGACCCGGCGCGTGCTGATCCTCGCGCATCGCGAGGAGGTCGGCTACGACAGCCTCTTGATCGCGAGCGGCGGCGGCGGCTATCTGCCCGCGAACCTCGCCGAGTTCCGGCCGCTGTTCCACCACTTCGGGACCTACCGGATGGCGATCACGACGGCCGACGCGCTGTCCGAGCGGGGCACCGTGATCATGCTCGGTGGCGACATCCTCGGTCTCGACGTCGCGCACAGCATGGCGGCGAGCGGGCACAGAGTGATTCTCGTGCCGAGCGAGCAGGCCTTCTCACCGCACAAGGTCGAGCCCGAGGAGCGACCGATCTTCTTCGAAGCGCTGCAGCGGGCCGGGATCGAGGTCGTGGACAGCGGTCCGATCGAGCGGATCGAGGC
>JBKPDM010000162.1:0-5654 GCA_046727895.1 Pseudomonadota bacterium
GGCGGGCGCCGCGCTGACCCACGGTCTGTCGCAACCCAGGACTCTCCGGCGTCCCGCCCGCCGGCCTGGTCCCGGCAGCTGCCGGGACCAGGCCATCTCGTCCCGACAGTCACCCGTCTCAACCACATCTGTCGAGAGATACGAGGACTGACCACACGATCGACCTGCGCAGGCGCTCAGTGAGCAAGGAGGTTGCGGAACCCGGGATCGAGGCTCGCCGGATCGATGCGCTGACCCCAGCACAGAATCGGGATCAGATCGCCCTTGTCGCCGCGACGGACGGGGTTCACGTACTCCCATACGATCTCGCCGCCCGGCGTCACCTCGAGCAGGCGGCCGCCGTCGGATTCGGTGATCAGGGTGTTGCCGTTGGGCAGGCGCTCCTCCGACGCGCGCACCTTGCTGAAGAAAGCGTGCTGCGGGCCGCCGGCATAGCTCCACGTGATTTGCAGCGTGCGCGGATCGAACTCGAGCACCCGCGAGACGTCGCCGCCCTGGCCCTCGTTGTCGAACACCATCATGTGCCCATCGGGCAGCGCCTCGGCGTCGTGCTGGCGCAGCCACGGCCCGCGCAGCGCCCAGACGATCTGCTCACGATCGAGGTCGAGCAGGGCGAGCGTACCGATCTCGCGGAACGACAATAGCACCTCGTTGCCGCCGGGTCCCGGCAGCCGGCGCGCGATGCCGCTGCCGATCACGTCGATCGAGTTGGTATGCAGATAGTCGCCTTTGCCCTCGGCGACGTACCAGGGCACCGTGTTTAGAAAGGTGGCGTAGGGCGATTTCGCGAGCGCGCCGAGCAGCCACACCTTCTTCAGCTCCTTGCCCTCGGGCGACAGCACGACCGCGTAATCGTCGATGCGCGGCGGCGCCAGGTGCTCCTGCCCGGGCACGACGTCGTCGCGGATCGCGTGCGTCAGCGCATAGATCTTGCCGTCGGCGCCGACGTCGAAGTCATGATGGGTCTGTTGCAGATACTTCCAGACCACATGCGAGTCCTTGTCCATCTCGACCATGCCGTAGCCCCAGGGGGAATCCCCGACGGCGACGTAGATCGCGATCAGATTGCCGTTCGGCAGAAGATGCGCCTTCTCGACGTAGATGTCGGCATCGGGCCGCGGATTGCGGACCGCGGCGCTGTCGTCCCAGACCGCGCTGTAGGGCAGATACCACTCGTGCACGACTTCGCCCGCCATCGAGATCAGGCGCACTTTCTGGCCGTCGCCGGCGCTATATAGGGTGAGGCCGTTATAGGCGCGGCTCGGGTCGTGGATCGTGACCCCCTTGGCCTCGGTCCGGGCCGGCTGCCACAGCTCCTGCGGGAACGGCGAGTTGTACGCGGTCTCCTTCTCGAGCAGCGCCTGGCCGCCCTTGAAGGCATCGGTCAACTGCTTGCCCGGGAAAATGCTCTTGAAGGTGACGAAGCTGCCGGCAACGAAGGCGAGGAAAGCAATCGCCAGGACCAGCACGATGTAAGGCGCCGCCGTGGCGACCGCGCTTGGCCGCCGCGGCCCGCGCGGCGTGCCTTCGACGTCGAGGCCGCCGGCCGCCGGTCGCATCGGCTCATCCTGCCGGGCTGCTTGGGTCATGCCGGTCTGCTCGCGAGCCGTCGAGGAATTCGGGGTCCAGCGTCGCGGGGTCGATCCCCCGCCCTGCGGAGATGACCGCGGTCTTTTCGCCGCTCTCGCCCGCGGGCGCCGGATTGAGGTGCTCCCAGACGATCTCGCCGCCGGGCGTGACCTCGAGCAGCCGGCCCGCCTCCGAAGCCGGCTGCGGCTTGGCCACCGCCCGGGGCTTGTCCCAGAGGGCGCTGAACGGCGGGCGCCATTCATGCAGGACCTCGCCGGTCATCGGGATCAGGACCGCCTTTTGACCTTCGCCGGACGTGAACAGCGTGAAGCCGTTGGCGGCGCGCGCGCGGTCATAGACGGTGACACCCTTGGCCTGGGTGCGCGCCGGCTGCCAGAACTCGCCCGGATAGGGCTCGTTCCACCTGGTCCACTTGTCGACCAGCGCCTGGCCGCCGCGGTAGGCTTCGGTCAGCACGCGCGCCGGCAAGGCGTCCGCGAACGTCAGATAGCTGCCGGTAATCAGCCCCAGGAACGCGATCGCGATCAGCAGCATTCCCTGGTGCACGATCTTGAGCAGCGCCCCGCTTGCCACCTTCCGCTTTCGGAGACGCGTTGCCATTGCTCGCAAACGTTGATGTCGCAGGACCCTCTCTCCACGTTCGTTAGAACACGTGCGCGTCCTCATCTGTTCCGCCGGGGCCGGCCGGGCCCGTGATCGCGCCGATCTGCCGAGCGGGACTGCCGGTGCCGAGCCGAGGGATGCTGCCGCTGCCGGCGGGTTGCGACGAGCGGCTTGAGCTTGAGCTGCTGCTACGACCCGTCTCTCGCGCGCCCGTTTGTGTGCATCATCGAGAAGCTTCGCTGGCCATAAGTCGCTGAAGCCCGGTCTTGCGGGAATACCGAATGCGCAGCGAGTGCGGCTGCCCATGCCGGTCGCGGAGGAGCGCTCTCCCAGTCCAGCTGTGGGCTTGATCCGGGCAAAGCACGACGATCCGGCGAAACACCAAACGCCGTCGGGCGCCCTCGTCCGGGAGTAGTTTCCGCAGCGCCTCTCGCGCGCCTGCGTCCGCTGGATCGGTCTCGAGCGGCCAGGGCACGCGCAGCACCGAATCCTCGAGCGGGTCGGCGCCGGGCTCGAGGAACCGAAGCCTCTCGTTCTCGGCCACTGCGAGCAGGAGCTCGTAGCTCTCGCCCAGCCAGGTGGGCGCCCAGTCCTCGTCGGCCAGGACAGCGGCGTGGCGGTTCCAGTCAACGAGAAGGCCGTCCATGAACGGCAGCCGGTTGAGGAACGCTTGGCGTCGGTCTTCCAGGTCGCTGCCGGCTGCCGCAAAGACACTTGGCCCGAGCACAACCAAGTCAAGGGGCCCGCCGCGCTGGCCTGCCGCCATGAGCGATGCTTTCCTCTCCTATGAGCCCGTGATCCGCCTCGGCGCCTTCGCGGGAATCTTCGCCCTGATGGCGGCGTGGGAGCTGCTCGCGCCGCGCCGCCATCTGGAGGTCGGCCGCGGCCTGCGCTGGCCCAACAACCTGGGCGTCGTCATCATCGACACCCTGGTCCTGCGGCTCGTCTTCCCGACCGCCGCGGTCGGGCTCGCGCTTATCGCCGAGGCGCGGGGCTGGGGCCTCTTCAACGCATTCGACGTGCCGGGCTGGCTGGCGGTGATCGCTTCGGTGATCCTGCTTGACCTCGCGATCTACCTCCAACATGTGCTGTTCCATGCGGTGCCGGCGCTCTGGCGGCTGCACCGCATGCACCACGCCGACCTCGCCTTTGACGTCAGCACGGGCGTGCGCTTCCATCCGATCGAGATCCTGCTGTCGATGGTGATCAAGTTCACGGTGGTGGCAGCGCTTGGCACCCCCGCGCTCGGCGTGCTGCTGTTCGAGGTGCTGCTCAACGCCACCTCCATGCTCAACCACGGCAACGTGCGCATGCCCGAGCGCCTCGACCGCGTGCTGCGCTGGATCGTGGTCACCCCGGACATGCACCGCGTGCACCACTCGGCGACGCCGCGCGAGACCAACAGCAACTTCGGCTTTAACCTGCCCTGGTGGGACCGCCTGTTCGGCACCTACCGCGCCCAGCCGGCGGCCGGGCACGACGCGATGACCATCGGCATCGAGCAGTTCCGGGATCCCGGGGAGCTGCGGCTCGACCGCATGCTGCTGCAGCCTTTCCGCGACGACGCCAGGCGCTATCCGCTCGGGCAGCGGGAAGGCCAAACGTGAGCCCGAGTCGCCTGCTGCCTCGCATCGTCCTGGCACTGCTGATCGCGGGACTGGTGACAGCCGCTGCGCTCAACCGGGATCGGCTCGATCCGGCAGCGATCGACGCCTGGATCGGCGGGCTCGGCGGCTGGGCGCCGGTCGCGTACGTTGCCGTGTACGCGCTCGCGACCCTTGCCTTCGTCCCGGGCACGGTCTTCGGACTCGCGGGCGGCGCACTGTTCGGGCCGGTCTGGGGCACCGTGTGCAACCTCGTGGGCGCGACCCTCGGCGCGACGCTTGCGTTTCTCGTGGCCCGCTACCTCGCCGCCGACTGGGTCACGCGTAAGGCCGGGGGACAGCTCGGCCGCCTGATCGCCGGGGTCGGGGCCGAGGGCTGGCGCTTCGTCGCCTTCGTGCGCCTCGTGCCGCTGTTCCCGTTCAACCTGTCAAACTACGCGTTCGGGCTGACGCGCATCCCGCTCGGCCACTATGTCCTCGCCTCGCTCGTGGGCATGGCGCCGGCTGCTCGATGTAGGTCGGATTCTTGTTCGTCTCACCGGCCGAGCGCGAGGCTGCGAAGGCCCTCGCCGAGCGCCTGGCCGCCGGCGAGAACGTGGAGCTCAAACCCGAGAGCGTGCTCCGCCCCGTCGACGGCACCGTCGACATTGCGATGTTCGGCCGCATGCTTGCTGACGATCCTGACTTCAACCGGGAGGCGGCAGTGCAGGTGGCGCACGCGATCACGACCCACAGAGTGGCGGTCGAGGACGACTACTATACCGCGGTCGATGACCTGAAGCGGCCGGCAGAGGACGCTGGCGCCGGGTTCGTGGGCGAAGCCGGCTTCGGCGCTGGGGTCTTCTACCTTTACCTCTGCGTCGACCGCGCGCTGCTGGCAAGGAATCTGGCGGGCGACCAAGCCCTCGCCGAGGCTGGCATCGCGGCCCTGGTCGAGGCGGCGGCGACCGTGGCCCCCCGCGGCAAGCAGGCAAGTTTCGCCAGCCGGGCGCGCGCTGACTACCTTCTCGCCGAAACCGGCGATACCGCGCCCCGCACCCTGGCCACCGCATTCCTGAAGCCGGTCACCGGCGATGACCTGCTGAGGCAGTCGATCGAGGCGCTAGAGAAAACCCGTGGCGATTTCGCCAAGGCCTACGGCGAGGAGGGGGCGCCGAGCGCGGTTATGAACGTGCCCGCCGGTCACGGCACGCTCGCGAAGATCATTGCTTTCGCCAAGGCCTGAGCCATGCGCGAGCTCCTGCTGTTCACGATCTACGCGCCCATCGCGGCCATGGGCGAGGTCGCCGTTGGGGAACGCCGCGTCAGTGCCGCCGCGCCGGCCCGCTCCGCCCTGCTTGGCCTGATCGCGGCGGCGCTCGGCACCGAGCGCCGGGACGAAGCCGCCCATGCAGCGCTGGACCGCGGCTATGGTGTGGCCGTGCGGGTCGAGGCAGAAGGCGCCCTGCTCCAGGACTACCACACCGCCCAGGTGCCTCCCGCGAAGCGCGGCAAACGCTGGCCAACCCGGAGGGCGGAGCTTGCCGAGCCCGCACTCGAGACTATTCTGTCGCTGCGCGAGTACCGCACCGACGCGCGCTACACGGTGGCGGTTTGGAGCGAGCGCGAGCCGCCTCATCCGCTTCCCGCCCTCGCCGAGGCGCTGCGCCGGCCGCGCTTCACCCTCTATTTTGGCCGCAAGGCCTGCCCGCTCGGCCTGCCGCCCGCGCCCCGGATCGTCGCCGCGGCAACCCTCGCGGATGCCTTCGCACGTTTTGACGAGACGACCCCACATGCGGAGCGGGACCTCAGACAGCGCTTGGCGCTACTGTCGGGCAGGGGCGAGATCCATGCGGATGTGGGCGCCCTCCGATGGCT
>JBKPDM010000163.1:0-17551 GCA_046727895.1 Pseudomonadota bacterium
GGATCAGGCCGAGGACGTGGGCGCTCTCGCGCACCCCGAGTGCCGCGAGCGGCTCGTCGAGGACCAGGATGGTCGGCGACGAATAGATCGATCGCGCCACGGCAACCGACTGGCGTTGGCCGCCGGACAAAAGCTCGACCGTGCTGTCGACGCTGGGGATCGTGATCGCGAGCGTGTCGAGGTAGCCGCGAGCCAGCTCGCGCATCTTGCGATTGTCCAGGAGCTTCAATCCAAGGACGCGCCTGTGGTATTCGCGGCCGAGGAACATGTTGTGATAGACGCTCAAATCCTTGATCAGTGCCAGGTCCTGGTAGACCGTCTCGATGCCGTGGGCGCGCGCATCGCGCGGCGAGCCGAAGTGCACCTCCTTGCCGTGGACGACGATCGTGCCGCCGTCGGGATGGTGAAAGCCCGAGAGAATCTTGATCAGGGTCGACTTGCCCGCGCCATTGTCGCCGACCAGCGCCAGCACTTCTCCCTGCCGAAGCTCGATGCTGACGTCGACCAGTGCGGTGACGGCGCCGAAGCTCTTGCTGATGTGGCGCATCTCGAGAATGACGGGTGCGTTCGGATCGAGAGGGGGGACCGCTTGGCTCATATCCGTCTCCGCGCGCGGATCCTGTCCACCTGAACGTTCAGCATCATGGCGAGGATGATCGCAGCACCCAGGTAGATGTCGGACACGGTCGCCTGGGCGCCGAGCATGACCAGGCCGTTGTTGAGCGTCGCCACCACGAACGCGCCGACCAGAGAGCCGATCGCGGTGCCGGAGCCGCCGAGCAGCGAGGTGCCTCCGATGACTGCCGCCGCGATGGCTTGCAACGTGAGCGTGGGGCCGCCGGCCAGCGGATCGGCAGAGGCGAACTGGACGGTGTTGATGACACCGGCGGCGGCAGCGAGCCCGCCGACAATCATGAAATTGTACACCTTGACCCGATCGGTGCGTACGCCGATCTCCCGCGCTCCGACAATGTTGCTGCCGGTCGCGATGGTGTGCAGGCCGAAGGTCGTCCGGTTCAGGACCAGAGCCATCGTCGCGACGGCCACAACGGTCCACAGGAACGGCGTGAATGCCGTCAATCCGTGCCAGGACCAAAGTGAATCCATCGGGCTGTAGAGATTTTCGCCGAAGATCGCATTGAAGGGCTCTTCCACCGGGGCGATGATGGGCTGGCTGTTGTAGAGCGAGACGACGACACCCTGCAAAAGGAACAGCGTCCCGATCGTGGTGATCAGGGAAGGCACGCGGAACGCGACGGTGATGATGCCGTTGAAGACGCCGACCACCACCCCGAGCAGGACGGCGGCAATGGCGCTGACGGCCACCGGCACGCCCCAGGTGATCGACAGAAGCACCATGACGTAGGGAGCGAGCGAGAAGGTGCTGCCGACCGAAATGTCGATCTCGCCCGTGATCATGAGCATGACTTCGGCCACGGCGATCATGCCGAAGCGGCCGGTGTCGCGGAGCACGACGCTGAGCTCCTGCGAGGACAGGAATGCCCCACCACTGCCCCACTGGAAGTAGATGACGAGCACGACCGCGACGACGGCGATGCTGGCCTCCCGGTAGCGGGAGAGGATGACCAGAATCCTCTCCAAGGCGCTTGCGGGCTCGCTTATGCCAACCTTGCGCGGCGCTGCTTCGCTGGTTCGGGCTGCCCGTGCCATGCGCGCTTCCTCAGGACCGGCCTTTGGACCAAGGCGAGCCGAGACCCCGATGGGGGCCGTCGGCGATCACCCGTGGCCCGTGGCCCCGCACGCGCCGCTCATCCCCATCCACCCGATTGCGATGAGCGGTGGCTGGGGATCCAGCACTCTGGCGAATTTGCCACAAGCTGACAGACCCGACCGGCGCCGGATTCCCGCTCGCGGGGGCGAGCGGGAATTGGTGGACGAAGCCGTCGGCTCCAACCAAATCCTAGGTCGGCTCGGCGCTGGTGCTGCCCTCAAAGCGGCTCTTGCCGAGGTAGAGGTCGACGTTGTCCTTCGTCACGTAGGCCAGGCTGGTGTTGGTATCGGCCGGGGCGACGGCGCCGCCCGAAAGCTTGTAGAGATAGAACTGCTGGACCGGTACGAAGCCCTGCAGATAGGGCTGCTGGTCGGTCGTGAAGCTCATGTCCCCGGACTTTATGTAGCCCAGCGTCTGCGGATAGAGGTCGTAGCCCGCGACGATGACGCCCTTCTTGCCGAGGCCGTATTTGGCGGACACGAAGCCGCAGGCGTAGGTGTCGCCGCCGCCGGTGCCGAACATCCCGGCCACGTTCTTGTGGCCGAGGTAGTAGCTCTCGATCCGGGACAGCTCCGTGGCCTGGTCCACGCCGCTGTTGACGACGTCGTAGGTGACCGGATTGCCGCGGTCCTTGATCGCCTGGATGTAGCCGTCGAGGCGAGGCTGCAGGTTGAGTGTGCCCGGGCTCGGGATCGAGAGCATGACGTGGCCGCCCTTGGGCACCATCGCGAGCCACCTGGTCGCGATGTTGTAGCCGGATTCGTAGAGCGGCTGCCCGACATAGGCTAATCGCTTGTTGGTGCTGCCGGGCGGCACGTCGGCATTGTAGGCGATCACCGGAATGCCGGCGGCGAGCGCGCTGGCCGTCGGGGCGTCGAACGCCTTGGGGTCGATCAGGCACACCGCGATGCCGTCCGCCTTCTGGGCGATCGCGATCTGCATCGCGTTGACCATCTCGGAGACGACGCTGTTCTGCGAGCCGGTCCATTGGTAGCTGCACCCATAGAACGCGCAGGCATCCTGGATGCCGTAGATCGTCGGCGTGAAGAACTGGTTGGTCGTCACGTGATTGACGAACACGAATTTGTAGCTCTTCTGCGGCAGCCCGTCCGTCGCCTCGGCCGGATCGCTGACCAGAGCGGCGCCGAGGCCCCCGGCCAAAGCGGCTCCACCCAGGCCCAGCTTCGCCGCCCTGGCGAAGGCCTCGCGCCGGCTCACCTCGATGCTGGTCTTCACCGTCAACTCAGCCTGGTCCTCGCTCTCGTCTTGCACTTGCAACCTCCCCATGTCCGGCGTCCCCCGCAGGAGCCTCGAGCGGGCCTGCAGCCGGGATCGCGCCGATCAACGATCGTCTCGGTCGTCGAAAGCGAGGTTACGCGCGGATCGGCGCGTTCCGCAACGGTGGAATCGCGCGGCCGGCGGGCCGGCTAGCAGGCTGCGCAAGTGGATCGCCCGGCCAGCCGGCGGCGGCCTGCCGTGGCGCAGCGCGGGTTGACATCCCGCTCGCTGCCCTCACCTAAGCTCTATTGAGCTTCGCATGGTCTTCGCGTGTGACCGGCTCCTTGCGCGCTCGGCGAGGGCCGTCTGCTCCCTGGACATGTGCGGCAGTTCGAATCGGCAGCGCAGCCGACGCCAGCGTCGATCCGGCGCCGGACGGGCGGATGTGCGACCGAAGCCCAACCGCCAACCCTGAGGAGACCGCAATGAGCAGAGCAAAGGCGGGCAACCAGGTTCTGTTCCACTACACGGGCAGCCTTGCCGACGGCACGGTGTTCGATTCCTCGAACGGGCGCGAGCCTCTGCGGGTCGAGCTCGGCCGTGGCCAGATCATTCCGGGCGTCGATCGGGCGCTCGCCGGCATGGCGCCGGGCGACACCAAGACCGTAACGGTCGCCGCCGCCGACGCCTATGGGCCGCACCGCGACGAGCTCATCCACCAGGTCGGGCGCGACAAGCTCGCACCGGAGATGCAGGTCGACGTCGGCGGTCGCCTGGAGGGCACCGACGCCGCCGGCAAGCGCCTGCAACTGACCGTGGTCGAGGTCACGGACAACGCGGTCAGGCTCGATGCCAACCACCCGCTCGCCGGCGAGGATCTGACCTTCGAGCTGCAGCTGGTCGATATCGCCTAGCCCGGACGCGGCCGCAGCGTGCTTACCCGCGCCGGTCAGCGCGTCATTCTAGAGCGCCTCGACCCGGACCATACCCTCGTCCGCGGCGATCGCGAGCGGATTGCGCAAGGGTGCGCCGAACGACGGTGACTGGATCTCGAACACATCGCCGGACTCGGCCTTGATGCCGGCGGTGAAGCTCAGGACGGCGGCGCCGATGAAGTGGACGTGGACGTCGCCCGGCCGGCGGAACAGCGGATATTTGAAGTGGTGGTGCTCGAGATTGGCGAGGGTGTGGCTCATGTTGGCCTCACCGGAGAGCCACTCGGCCTGCCAGAGGACGCCCTCGCCGCGGCGGCGCACGCTGACCGTGCCGCGGACCTCCTGGGGCAGCTCGCCAAGCAGCAGCTCCGGCCCGAAGGCGCAGGGCCTGAGCTTGGAATGGGCGAGATAGAGATAGTTCTGACGTTCGAGGACGTGGTCGGAGAACTCATTGCCGAGGGCGAAACCGACCCGATGTGGCCGCCCGCCGTCGTCGATGACGTAGAGGACCGCGATCTCGGCCTCCTCGCCGCCGTCGAGGGCGAAGCTCGGCATGACGAGCGGCGCTCCGGGTGTCGCCACGATGCTGCCGTCGCCCTTGTAGAACCACTCGGGTGCCACGCCCGGCCGATCGCCTGCGGGCTTGCCGCCCTCGATGCCGAGCCGGAACATCTTCATCGAATCGCTGAGCTCGGCTTCCGACTTGCCCTGGACCTGGTGCATGGCATCGCGCGCCTGGGCGCTGCCGATGTGGGTGAGGCCGGTGCCGGTGATCAGGCAGTGTGCCGGATCCGGGTGATCGAGCGGGGGCAGCAGGCGGCGATCGGCCAGCAGCGCGGCCAGCTCGACCGGTTCGTCGCTCGATGCGGCCGCCGCGAGATCCGCGAGACGGCGGCCGTCGCGCAGGGCGCTCCGGGCGAGCTCGTAGACGCTGCCGACGCCGCGCAGCGCCTCGACCATCCGGCCGTCGCCGGCGATCCGTCCGACTCGCCGCGCATCGTCGGCCGAGCGAAACTGCACCAGACGCATAACTTGCGGCCTCCCAGCCCCCGTGAGCGCGCCCGTTCCGGCATCGGGTATCAACCTGACGCCGCCTCCACCCGGGCGTCAAGCTCGGGGCCGCTCAGTCGGCGTCGCTGAAAGCCGCGCCGCTGCGTTCGGCGAGTCGCACGACCCAGTCGAGGCTCGCCTGGAGACGGACCACCTCGCCGATGATGATCAGGGCCGGGCCGGAGAGGCGGCGGTCGGGCGCCCGATCGGGCAGGGTCGCAAGCGTGCCGGTCACGACCCGCTGATGGGGATAGGTGCCGTTCTCGATCAGGGCGGCCGGAGTGCCAGCGGGCAGACCGTGAACGACCAACTTGCGGCAGAGGCTCGCGAGCGCCTTGATGCCCATGTAGACGACCACGGTCTGGCCGGGCTGGGCGAGGACCTGCCAGTTGAGTTCGACCTCACCATCCTTGGTGTGCCCGGTGACGAAGATCAGGGTCTGGGCGTGGTCGCGATGCGTCAGCGGAATGCCGGCATAGGCAGCGCAGCCGGTCGCCGCCGTAATGCCGGGCACGACCTGGAACGGGATGTCGGCCTTGGCGAGCGCTTCCAGCTCCTCGCCGCCGCGGCCGAAGATGAACGGATCGCCGCCCTTGAGGCGCAGAACCCGCTTGCCGGCGCGCGCAAGCTCGATCAGGAGCCGATTGATGCCGTCCTGCTCAAGCACGTGGCGATCGCGCATCTTGCCGACGAAGACCCGCTCGACATGGCCGGGCACGAGATCGAGGATGTCGGGCCCGACCAGGCGGTCGTAGACCACCACGTCCGCCGCGCTCATGAGGCGCAGTGCACGCAGCGTCAGGAGATCGGCCGCGCCGGGGCCGGCGCCGATCAGCCACACCTCGCCGGTGGCTCGCTGAGAGGCATCAGGTTCAGGCGCCAGCGCACTCACTCCAAGGTCCAGGCCACCGCCGTCGCACCGGCGTGCCGCCGCTCGAGGCTCGATCGCGGCCGCTCACGGATAGATGATGATCGTGGTGCCGTCGTCGACGAGCGACCAGATCTCGTCCATCTCTTGGTTGGTCACCGCAATACAACCATCGGTCCAGTCGACAAAGGGATGCCCCATCCGGTCCGGGGTCACGCCGTTTGGCAGGCCGTGCACCATGATCAACCCCCCCGGCGAGACGCCCCACCGCGCGGCGTGCGTCTCATCGTCCTTGCGGGGGTAGGAGATGTGAATGGCGCGGTGGAAGTTGCTGCTGGGATTTCGCCAGTCGAGAACATAGACCCCCTCGGGCGTTCGCCCGTCGCCGGCCTGGCGCTTCGGGCCGGGATCGGGGCCGAGCGCGATGCGGAAGGTCTTGAGCACCCGCCCTTCACGCATCAGTTGCAGAGTGCGCCGGCTCTTGTGCACGACGACCAGGTCGGCTTTGGTCGGTTCGAAGTGGGGAATCTGGCCAAAGGCCCGATTGCCGAGCGGCAACGGCGCGAGGAGCAGGCACGCCAGAAGCGCGATGACAATGGGGCGCATGGCGGCCCGACCGAAGGTTCGTGTGACTCGAAGCATGGCGCTTAGTTCAATGGAAAGGACCGATCGTGTAAAGCCGTTTGCAGCGGTGTGGGTTGTCCTCGAGGACCGAGTCGGTAATGTTCATCAGCGATCCTAACAAAGAGTTGCCTCCAATGCGTCGCCACAACGCCGTTGCGCTCTGTCTGATCGGGGTCTGGTTCTCCAGCGGCTGCAATCTGGCCACCCTGCTCGACAAAGACGGCAACCTGCGCGAGACGACCACCTATCGGGCCGCCTATCAGGACACGCTGCCCGAACTCGCCCGGAAGTTTGGTCTCGGCTACGTCGAGATGGTCGCCGCCAATCCCGGCACCGATCCGTGGCTGCCCGGCGAGGGTACCGATTTCGTGCTGCCGACGGTGCATCTGATGCCCGAAGCCAAGCCCGAGGGCATCATCATCAATCTCGCCGACATGCGCCTCTACTTCTTCGAGAAGCCGGATGCGCCGCCGCGCTCTTATCCGATCGGCATCGGCCGCGATGGACTGACCACGCCGACCGGCACCACCGAAATCGTGCGCAAGACCAAGGAACCGATCTGGCATCCGACCGCCCGCATGCGGGCCGAACATCCAGAGCTGCCCGAGGCGGTTCCGCCCGGTCCGGACAATCCCATGGGTACGCGGGCCATGTATCTGGGGTGGCCGCTGTACGCGATCCATGGCACCAACAAACCCTGGGGTGTTGGTCGACGGGTGAGCAGCGGCTGCATCCGCATGTATCCCGAGGACGCCGAGCAACTCTATGACCTGGTCAAGATCGGCACCAAGCTGACCGTGGTCGATCAACCGATCAAGACCGGCTGGATCGACGGCGAACTGTACATAGAGGCCCACCCTACCCAGGCGCAGAGTGACCAGCTCGAAGCCCTGGGTCACTTCGACCCCACTCTGCCGAGCAGCGTCGTCGACCAGGTGCTGGCGGCGGCGGGCGATCAATCGACCCGTTTGGACTGGAGCCGCGTCCGCCAGGCCACCGTTGAACGCCGAGGTTATCCGATCCGGATCACTCGCTAGCCGTCCGCGCCGTTCACCCGAAAACCGACGCCCCGCACGGTGGCGGGGCGCCCTGCAACTGGCACAGCCCGGCAGCCATGATCAGGCTCCGGTGGTGGTCCCCGCGCCGGTCCCGCGTTGGCCGGCGCGGGGCGCCTGGAGGCTACTTGCGCAGCGACTGCTGCGTCATGCGGCTCTGCCGCTCCATCGCCATCTGCGCGTTCGATGCCGCGTCGGTCGCCTCGGTCGCCGCCTGCGTGGCCTTGTCGGCGGCCGCCTGTGCGCGGTCGGCTGACGCCTTCGCGGCCGCGGCATCGCTGCGCGCCTGCTCGAGCATGGAGCGATCCTCCGAACTCAACTGGGCGCACGCCGACGTCAAGGCGGCCAAACCGACCACCACCATGCCGACCCGAAGACCCCGTGCGAGCTTAGTCATCTGAACCTCTTTCCGATCATCAACGGTTGAGCGGCCCCATGTTAGGCAACCGCCGCCGTAAGACAATCATATTTTGCCCGAGGCTCGCGTTTTGGTTGCCGGCAGGAGCCACCCTCAGCCCGGCCGCCCGGTTGCCCGAGGCGCTCCCCGGCCGCCGCCAGTCCCGCTTTACCAGGCGCGCACCGGCCCGGTGTCGACGTGCACGAACTGGGACTCCGGATAGTAGCCGACGCCGCCGCGGGCGAGCGAGATCGCAGCCTCGCGAACCTGCGCGAGCGGCCGGCCGGGCAGCCGGATGTCGATCGCCATGCCGCGCAAGTGATAGCTGTTCTTTGCGACCTTCTTGCTGCGCGCCGCCAGCATGGCGTTGGTGGCCGGGCACCGGTAGCCGCAGATCACGCCGATCGGGCGATCGTAGTCCAGCACCCGCTTGAGCCGAACCAGCAGATCGAGCAGTTCGGGGTCGATCGAGTGGACGTCCCCAGTGCGGAAATCGCGCAGGAGGTAGTCGATCTCGCTCAGGCGGTCGGGCAGGTAGCGGCCGTTCTCCCAATAGGTCGCATCCAGCTTCTCGTTGGTGTGAATGTTGTAGAAGCGCAGTTGGCGTGCCCCTTCGCTCGCGGCGGCCGGTTTCGCCGCCAGCAGCATCAGCCCGCAGCCGGCGCCGATCGAGAGCGCGAGAAAATGGCGGCGTTCATAAGGCGCACAGTCAAACGCCTGCCCACACACCCCTGCAACTCCCTCGACTGGATCTTGAAGCGGGCGTCGCGCGCATCTTGGCCGGCTACCGCGCCACGCCATCGTGGCACAGGGTAGACCTTCACGGAATACCAAACTCTTAATTCGACCTGAGGTTCCTCCCGCGCCCGCCAAGTTGGCGCGGCCGGCCGGCTGGCTCGCAAAGCCACTTTTCCCCTGCATGTCTTGTGTGGTACGTAGTGACTGCTCGGCCGCTTGCGGCGGGTGCTGGACGTCCGATGAAGGCGCCAGCCAGGTCGAACGGGCATCAAAACACCGGGAGGCCGAGATGGCCAGTCAGGATCAAGAGGGCACGGTAAAATACGTCGAGGTTGGCGCGGACTATTTCGAGAAGCGGGGCCTCCGGCGTTACGCGGGCGTGTGGTCGCTCTGGGCACTCGGCGTCGGCGCGGTCATCTCTGGCGACTTCTTCGGCTGGAACTTCGGGCTGACCTCGGGCGGCTTCGGTGGCCTGCTCATCGCCACCCTCATCATCACCGTGATGTATCTGGGCCTCTGCTACTCTATTGCCGAGATGTCACCGGCTCTGCCGCACACCGGCGGCGCCTACTCCTTCGGCCGCTCGGCCATGGGTCCCTGGGGCGGCTTCCTGACCGGCCTCGGCGAGAACATCGAATACGTGCTGACCCCGGCCGTGATCGTGGTTGGCATCGGCGGCTATCTCGGCGCCATCTTCGGCACGCCCGAGGGCTTCGCTCCGGTCTGGTGGGCGCTCTCCTACGTCATCTTCGTCGGCCTCAACATCTGGGGCGTCGAGGTCTCGTTTCGGTTCACGATCTTCATCACCTTCCTGGCGCTCGCGATCCTGCTGATCTTCTACATCGGCGCCCTGTCGCACTTCAATCTGAGCCTATATGCACTCAACATCGGGCTCGACGATCAGGGCAACGCGATCGCTCTGGAGCAGGGCGGTGGTCCCTGGCTCCCGAAGGGCCTGTTCGGCATAGCGGCGGCGCTGCCGTTCGCCATCTGGTTCTATCTCGCGATCGAAGAGCTGCCGCTCGCGGCCGAGGAGTCGCATGCCCCGCAGCGCGACATGCCAAAGGGGATTCTCCTCGGCATCCTGACGCTCATCATCACCGCCTTCCTGACCCTGTTCCTGAACGCCGGCATCGCGCCCGGCTCGTTCGAGGTGGGCGCTTCCAACGAGCCGCTGTTCCTGGGCTTCAAGACCATTTTCGGCGAGGGCATCGGCAGCAAAGTCCTGGCCCTGATCGCGGTCGCCGGCCTGATCGCGAGCTTCCACACGATCATCTACGCCTATGGCCGGAACATCTACTCGCTCTCGCGCGCGGGCTATCTGCCGCATTGGCTCTCGGTCACACATGGCGAGCGCAAGACGCCGCACGTCGCCCTGATCGTCGGCGCCGTGATCGGCTTCGTGGTCGCCTGCCTGATCGAGTACTCGAGCGTGCTGTTCGGCGGCGTCCCGGTCGGGGCCGTGCTGCTCAACATGGCCGTGTTCGGTGCGGTCATCTCCTACGCCATGCAGATGCTCTCGTTCATCCTGCTGCGCCAGAAGCTGCCCAACATCGAGCGGCCCTACGTCAGCTCGATGGGCACCCAGGGCGCCTGGGCCGCGCTGATCATCGCGCTCGTCACGCTGCTGTTCCTGTTCCTCAATCCGGACTACCGCGTGGGTGTGGTCGGCTGCGCCATCTGGTACGGCCTCGCGGTCATCTATTTTGGCGTCTACGCGCGCAAGTACATGGTCCGCTCGCCCGAGGAGGAGTTCGCCCTCGAAGAGCTGCGCAAGGAGGCCGAGCGCCGCCGGGGCGGCCGAGCCGCCGCCTGAGCCGGTGCGCCGGCGCCGGGTCTGTCCTTCATCTGCGGGGCGGGCTTCTCTAGTTTTGCGAACGGGCGATTTCAGGAAGGGTGGCAGGCGCCATGAGCAACAGGCAGGTGGCTGTGGTGGTGGGCGTCGGACCGGGGCTCGGCTTGGCGCTGGTCCGTCGGTTCGCCAAGGCGGGGATGGCGGTGGCCATGGCCGCGCGCTCGAGCGAGCACCTCGAGCGGATGCTCGGGCAGGAGCCGATCAAGGGCGCCGGGGCCTATGCCTGCGATACGACTGATCAGGCGGCAGTCCAACAGCTGTTCGGCAAGGTCGAGAAGGACCTCGGCGGGCCGGAGCTGGTCGTATTCAACGCCGGGGCATTTCAGCCGGGCAGCATTCTCGAGATTGCGCCGGCGGACTTCGAGCGCTGCTGGCGGGTCGGCTGTTATGGCGGTTTTCTGGTCGGCCAGGCGGCGGCCAAGGCCATGGCGGCGCGCGGCAGCGGCACGATCCTGTTCACCGGCGCCACGGCGGCGCTGCGCGGCAGCGCCCGCTTCGCCAATCTCGCCGTGCCCAAGTTCGGCCTGCGTGCCCTCGCCCAGAGCATGGCCCGCGAGCTCGGTCCCAAGGGCATCCACGTTGGCCACGTGGTGATCGACGGCCAGATCCTCTCGGAGCGCTACCGGCACCTGGAAGCCGAGCGGGGCCCCGACTCGCTCCTGAAGCCTGACGCGATCGCCGAGATGTACTACCAGCTACACCGGCAACCGCGCAGCGCCTGGACGCTGGAGCTCGATCTCCGCCCCTGGTCCGAGAAGTTCTGAGAGAGGAGCACTCCATGGCGCGCTATCTGGTCCGGGCCCGGCTCAAGCCGGACAAACTCGATGAGCTGCGCGCGCAGCTGGCAAGGGACGCGTTCCTCGACCTGCAGCCGTTTGGCCGCGCGCTGACGAAGGGCTTGCGCGGCGCGCGCGTCGAGGCGGCGGGCGCGGTCTGGGAAGAGGAGGACTACTGCTCGCCGCCGCTCGCCGAGGAGCGCGCCGCCGTGCTCGACGCCTACTTCGACGACATCAGCGTCGAGGCGATCGCCGAGGGCGAGGGCTGGCGCCGGATCGCGGCCTTGCCGCGGCTGTTCGAGGGGCTCGAGCGGCCACGTTAGGGCGACTGCAAGATCGAACGCGCTAGATTATCCTTCGCCGACAGCGAGGCTGGGCCGGGCATCGCTCGGGCCGGCGCCGGGAGATCTGCCATGCGCGCCTTCGATGCCGACTTCGCCACGCACGCGGTCGAGAACCAGCCGCCGCCGCTCGAGAACAGCAACCTCTTCGAGCAGGACACCGCGCTCGTCGAAGCGCTGAAGCGCGAGGGCGGGGCCTGGGGCAAGCCGCGGCTGCGGCGGTTTGGCGAGTGGCTCGGCCGGGCCACGACCATCCGCCTCGGCGAGCAGGCGAACCGCAATTCACCGATCCTGCGCAGCCATGATCGCTTCGGCCACCGGATCGACGAGGTCGAATTCCATCCCGCCTGGCACGAGCTGCTCGGGCGCGCGGTCGCCGAGCAGATCCATGCCCTGCCGTGGGCGGAACCGCAGCTTGGCGCCCATGTCGTGCGCGCGGCCTCGGCCTACCTCCTCAATCAGGTCGAAAGCGGCGTCTGCTGCCCGATCGCCATGACCTTCGCGGCGCTGCCGGCGCTGCGCGACGCGCCGGAGATCGCGGCGGCCTGGACGCCGAAGATCCTCTCGGCCGAGTACGATCCGAGCTCGCAGCCGGTCGGGTTCAAGCACGGCGCCCTGATCGGCATGGCGATGACCGAGAAGCAGGGCGGCTCGGACGTGCGCGCCAATACGACGCGAGCCGAGCCGCTCGGATTCACGGCGTATCGGCTGATCGGCCACAAGTGGTTCTGCTCGGCGCCGATGTCGGACGCCTTTCTGACGCTCGCCCGGACCGAGGCGGGCCTCAGCTGCTTCTTCGTGCCGCGCTGGCGACCCGATGGCAGCCGCAACGCCGTCCACCTTCAGCGCCTCAAGGACAAGCTCGGCAACCGCTCGAACGCCTCGGCCGAGATCGAATACGCCGGCGCCTACGCGGAGCTGATCGACGAGGAAGGCGATGGCGTCCGCGCGATCATCAAGATGGTCCACCACACGCGGCTCGATGCCGCGATCAGCGCCGCTGCGCTGACGCGCCAGGCGGTGGCCCAGGCGCTGCACCACGCGGCGCATCGCTCGGCCTTTCAGAAGAAGCTGATCGACCAGCCGCTCATGCAGAACGTGCTCGCCGATCTGGCGCTCGAGGTCGAAGCGGCGCTCGTCCTCGTGATGCGCCTCGCCCGGGCGTTCGACGAGGCGGCGGATGATCCTGGCGCGGCCAGCTTTGCCCGCCTGGCGACGCCGGTCGCCAAATTCTGGATCTGCAAGCGCGCGCCCGCCGCGATCGCCGAGGCGCTCGAGTGTCTGGGCGGCAACGGCTACGTCGAGGAGTCGATCCTGGCGCGGCTCTATCGCGAGGCGCCGGTCAACTCGGTGTGGGAGGGCTCGGGCAACGTGATCTGCCTCGACGTGCTGCGCGCGCTCGGCCGCGATCCGGCCGCCACGGAAGCGCTGCTCGCCGAGCTTGAGCTCGCGCGCGGCGCCGATCTGCGCCTCGACGCCTGGCTGGTGCGCCTCAAGAACTGCCTGACCGAGCAGAGCGACCTCGAGCAGCGGGCGCGCCGCGTGACCGAGCAGCTGGCGCTCGCGCTGCAGGCGGCGCTCCTGGTCCGCCATGCTCCCGGCGCGGTCGCGGATGCGTTCTGTGCCTCGCGCCTCGCCGACGGCGGCGGCCGCGTGTTCGGCGCCCTGCCGCGCGGCCTCGATCTCGGGGCGCTCTGCGACCGCGCCCGGCCGAAGCTCTCCTGAGCGCCCGGCTTGCCCCCGATCGCGGATTCTCTCATCCGGTGAGATCGAGGCGCGTTCCGAGCGGCACGATACCGCTCGGGTTCAACGCCCTGATCGAATAGTAGCCGCGCTTGATATGATCGACGTCGACGCTCGCCCGGAAACGCCGGCAGCGCCCAAAGGCGCTTCAGATAGGCGAAGACGTGCGGGTAGTCGCGGACCTGGGCGAGATTGCACTTGAATAGGCCGTAGTAGGCGAGATCGAAGCGGACCAGCGTGACGAAGGCGCGGATGTCGGTCTCGGTCAGGCGCTCGCCGAGCAGGTAGCGACGATCGGCGAGGCGACCCTCGAGCAGGTCCAGGGTGGCGAACACGTCGCGGACCGCGCGCTCGTAGGCGCCCTGCTTGGTGGCAAAGCCCGCCCGGTAGACGCCGTTGTTCAAGCCCTCGTAGTGCCGATCGTTCAGCTGATCGATCTCGCCCCGGAGATCCTCCGGATAGAGGTCGATCGCGCCGTCCGCCATGGCACCGAAGCCGCTGTTCAGCATCCGCACGATGTCGGCCGATTCATTGTTCACGATCGTGTGGCGCACCTTGTCCCAGAGGACGGGAACCGTTGCCCGGCCGCTGTAGGCGGGATCGGCGAGGGTGTAGAGCTCATGCAGGAAGCGGGCGCCGCTCAGGGGATCGGGGTCGGCCGCGTCGAAGCGCCAGCCCTGCTCGCTCAGGGCCGGCTCGACCACGGTCACCGGGATCACCTGCTCGAGCTTCTTCAGCTTGCGCGCGATCAGCGTCCGCGACGCCCAGGGACAGGTGAGCGCGACATAGAGGTGATAGCGATCCGACTCGGCGCGAAAGCCACCCTCGCCGCTCGGACCAGCGGCGCCGCCCGGCGTGATCCAGTGGCGAAAGCGCGATCCCTGACGGACGAAACCGCCCTCGGTGTCGGTCGCCTGCAGCGGCTGCCAGCGGCCGACCCAGCGGCCATCGACCAGCATCGGAACCTCCCGCGTTATCTCTCCACCTGGTCACATGAGCGTTGCGGCGGGCCTGAACCAGACCCACCCGGCACAACACAGCGGTTCCCAGGCGCGCACAATGGGCCGGCAGAGGCCAGCTGGCACCACGCCATCGCTCTGATCGTCGCGCCGAGGCCGGGGCGGAAAACCGACGGCGAAACTGGTCGCAGAACTGGCGTTCGGTTGCGCAAGAATCGGGTGGCTCGCCCGGAACCCCGCGCCTACGTTCCGCTCGACCCTAGGCGGAAAGGAGTACCGTCATGTCGTTCCACGCACCACCGATCGGTCTCGATCGCGGCGCCGCCGGTTCGGCGGGCCGGTCGAGCGAGCGGCTGCGCGCCGGCCTCACGCGCGCTATCCTGACCTTGTTGCGCTGGCAGGAGCTGGCGAGGCAGCGCCGCGTACTGCTGACGATGGACGATCGGATGTTGAAGGACATCGGCATCTCGCGCGCCGACGCTGTGCACGAAGGCGAGCGGCCGTTCTGGGACGAAAGGGGCGATCCATGGCAAGCGTGGCACTGAGGCGAAGCGAGCCCGGGCGGCTCGAGGCGTCGCAGGATTATCGACGGATCGAACGCGCGATCCGCTTCCTCGACGAGCACGTGGTCGAGCAGCCGAGCCTCGAGGACGTGGCGCGCGAGATCGGTCTCAGCCCGTTCCATGCCCAGCGGCTGTTCACGCGCTGGGCCGGGATCAGCCCCAAGCGCTTCCTCGGCCTGCTCACCGTCGGGCATGCCAAGGCGGCGCTGCAGGCCGGCGAGAGCGTGCTCGATGCGACCTACGAGGTGGGCCTCTCGGGACCGTCGCGCCTGCACGATCTGTTCACGACCTACGAAGCGATGACGCCCGGCGAATACAAGCAGCAGGGCGCCGGTCTGCTGATCCGCTATGGCGTTCATGCGACGCCGTTCGGCGACGCGCTGCTGCTCACGACCGAGCGCGGGATTGCGGGACTGAGCTTCGTCGACGGCACGGAGGCCGAGGCGGTCGAGGCAGCGCGCGAGGCCTGGCCGCTGAGCCGCCTGGTCGAGGACCAGGGGACGACCGGCGCGCTCGCCGACCAGCTGTTCGAAGCTGCTCCGGGCAATCCGCGACCGCGGCTCCTCCTCAAGGGGACCAACTTTCAGGTCAAGGTGTGGTCGGCGCTCCTTCAGGTGCCGCCCGGCCGGGTCATCTCCTATCTCGATCTGGCGACGGCGATCGATCAGCCACGCGCGGTGCGCGCCGTCGGCAACGCTTTGGCGCACAACCCGATCGGCTTCGTTGTGCCCTGCCACCGGGTGATCCGCGCGACCGGCGTGCTCGGCGACTATCGCTGGGGGCGGCTGCGCCGCCGCGCGATCCTCGCCTGGGAGGCTGCCCAGAGCGCCGCCGTCTGAGCGGTTCGGACCACCAACGGACGACGACAGCAGTGCCAGAGGGAGTGCGCCGCGCCGCGACGGCGCGCTCCCCGGCACGACTGGCTCAGCTGGCCCCTATTGCACCGTCTCGCCATGCAGCTGGATGTCCAGGCTGTCGCGCTCGATCTCGGCGCTGACCCTGAGCCCGATGGTGGCGTCGATCGCCTTGAGCAGCACGAACGAGATCACGCCGCTCCAGACGACGGTCGCGAGCACGCCATAGAGCTGGGTCAGGAGCTGGCCCGGATTGCCCTCGAGCAGCCCGGGCGTGCCGCCGATCGCCTCGACCGCGAACACGCCGGTCAGCAGCGCGCCGAGCGCGCCGCCGACGCCATGGATGCCGAAGGCATCGAGCGCGTCGTCGTAGCCGAGCGAGCGCTTCAGGCTGGTCGAGGCCCAGAAGCAGATGACCCCGGCCGCGATGCCGATGATCAGCGCCCCGACCGGCCCGACGAAGCCGGACGCCGGGGTGATCGCGACCAGACCCGCGACCGCGCCAGACAGGATGCCGAGCACGCTCGGCTTGCCGTGGCTCGGCCACTCCGCGAACATCCAGGCGAGCGCCGCCGCGGCGGTGGCGATCTGGGTCACCGCCATGGCCATGCCGGCGCGGCCGTCGGCGGCGACCGCGGAGCCGGCGTTGAAGCCGAACCAGCCGACCCAGAGCAGCGATGCGCCGATCGTGGTGAGGGTCAGATTGTGCGGCGCCATGTTCTCGTGGCCGTAGCCTATGCGTTTGCCGAGCACCAGCGCGGCGACCAAGCCGGCCACGCCGGAGTTGATGTGGACCACTGTGCCGCCGGCGAAGTCGAGCGCGCCCAAGCCGCCGACCCAGCCGCCCTTGCCCCATACCCAGTGCGCGATCGGAGCGTAGACGAAGATTCCCCAGAGCCCCATGAACCAGAGGAGCGCGGAGAATTTCATGCGGTCGGCGAAGGCGCCGGTGATCAGGGCCGGCGTGATGATCGCGAAGGTCATCTGGAAGGTCATGAACACGCTCTCGGGGATCGTCCCGCTGAGCGTGTCCTTGCCCATGCCGCGGAGCAGCAGCCGCGACAGGTCGCCGAGATACGGGCCTTCGCCGGCGAACGCGAGGCTGTAGCTGATCACCATCCAGACCACGGTGGTGAGGCAGCAGGTCGCGAACGCCTGCATGCACATGGTCAGCACGTTCTTCTGGCGCACCATGCCGCCGTAGAACATCGCCACTCCGGGCACCGTCATCATCAGCACGAGCGCCGTCGAGGCGAGCATCCAGGCGGTGTCACCGGAATTGAGTTGCGGGGCTTCCTGAGCTTGAGCCAGGGCGGCAGAGGAGAACGCCAGCAGGGCCGGAGCGCCCGCGAGCAGACCGGCGATGAGCCTCAGCGGAAGTCGGCCGAGCCGTCTCGCCCGGCGGACAACAAGTTCCACGCGCATCGTGACTCTCCCCCCTAAATGGCGTTCGAGCCGGTGTCGCCGGTGCGGATACGCACGGCGGCGCGGCCCCTGAGATCGCTGACGGTCATTCGAGGAATGCCTAAACGGTTCCGTGCCTGGTGAACCTCTGCCAGCTTGGCAGCTTTGATCAACAAGACGAGCGTCATCCTGGCCCTCTCGAGCTTTCTGTTTTTCGGGCGGCCGCGCGGCTCCCCGGCACGACACCGCGGAGCCGCTGCTCTGGTTTCAATTTTCGTGCCAGCACCGCGTAATCGGCCAAAGGCACGTCGATCTTGCTAATCTGCCTATCTAGCGAGCATCGTGCCGAGCGGCTGCCTCATTTTTAGGCAGCTCGCGCCGCAGCTGAGATACTCGCTGAAGCGGTTGCTGCGTGAGCGCGGCACCCCCTGGGCAAGGC
>JBKPDM010000164.1:0-3652 GCA_046727895.1 Pseudomonadota bacterium
GTTGAAGATGGGTCAAACCGTCGATCCCGAGAATCCGCTTGATCTCGAACGATTAGCACAAGATTTGCCGCCGATGAGAGATCTGGCTGCCTATGCGATCGAGTTTGAGTTCGGCGTCAAGAGTTCTGCAACAGTATATCACGAACACTTATATGAGCTCGAGGGTTTTCGCGCTCTTGTTAGCGAATCTCTTTGTTGCAGACTCAAGACACTCCAAGTTGTGAGGCCTGAAGAGTTTCCTGCCATTCCGCTCCTACACGTGGGGCTTGTTGGCGAGGATGACTACCCACCTTTGCGCAATCTCACTGCGAATGTCACTGCTATTGAAGAGGGTGTTGTTCACGTTGAGTGCGTTTCAGAGAACGACCGGACCAGAATGCTGCTCGGATTGGATTTTCCGAACGAGAGGCTCTTGAGTAACACGATCGAAGGGCTTATTTCGCTGGATGATGGTACTGAGGTGGCGATCCGCGACGCAATATCGGTGATCAACTTTAAGGAAGCATACTTCAGCAACGGAGAACTGATCGTGAAGCGCGCCGACACCGGTATGATCATGGGGCGTTGTGATGCGTTCCTGCCAACGAACGTCGACATGGGGGCGACGCACAGAAACTTTCGGGCGATCATCGATCAGCTGAAGAAAGTCGCAGAAGAAAGAGCAGCCAAGTCGTCAATCTAAGTCACTGGCGAGCCTGCTCCGCTATCAAAGCACCTCGCGGTTGACGACCATCGAGGGGTCGAGCTCGCCGCCGAGCGGCATGTGCAGGGTCAGGACGTCGGTCTCGGGAAGTGCTGCCTCGAAGTCCGGCACCGAGCGGTAGTCGCCCGCATCCTCGATGACGTTCGCCTGGACGTAGGGGTCGTAGACCATGACCCGCATACCGAAGGCGGCGCAGCGCCTGGCGACCTCGCGCCCGATCCGGCCGAAGCCCATGACCAGGACGCGGCGGCCGAGGAGGTCGACCGCCTCCAGGCTGTTGCGCACGGCCCAGCGGCCCTCGCGGGTCGCGCGGTCGTAGCGGAGGCCCTGCTTGGCCAGCGCGAGCATGAAGTAGAGCGTGTGCTCGGCGACCGCGGTCGCGTTGGCATCGGCGGCGATCGCGAGGGGGATGCGGCGGGCGGTGAGCGCGGCCAGGTCGATGTTGTCGTAGCCGACGCCGTGGCGCGAGACGACCTCAACCAGGGAGGCGTTTGCCACGACCATCCGATCGATCAGCCCGCTGGAATTACGGCGCAGCGAATGGGCCGATACCAGGGCGCCCAGGTATTGGCGGTGGTTCGTGTGGATGAACACGGTGGGCTTCAGCGGCTGTTTCCTTGATACCAGCGCAGCTCAGAGCCGCTGGATCGACTTGCCCATCAGCCGGTCGCGGACCCGCCAATACAGCGAGCTCGGATTGACCACGACGATGAACACCTTGCGCAAGTGCCCTTCCGGGCACGTGATCTCGCGCACGCCATGCCAGCCCCGCGCGCTGCGCTGGAGGATCGCGCTCCGATTGCCTTGAGAGCGGCAGGTGATGATCTCGTCAAAGTCCTCGAACGCCGGCGACGAATCCCGGCTGAAGCGGCCGCCGTCGTCGAGCACCAGGGTGTCACCGCCCCATCGCGGGTCCCACTCGTCCTCCGCGTTGAAGTACCAGATGTGGGAGCCGAACTCGCGCTTGGAATCGCAGTGCGGCGATACCGAACAGCCGGGCGGCGTATAGTGCCAGTGGAAGCGGAACTCGGGATCCTTGGCGTCAAAGAGGCGGGCGATCGTGTTCCGGTAGAGGTCGCTGCGCAGCTCACCGATGAAGTCCTGCCAGGGTTCTGGCACGGCCATCCCTTCGGTGTACTCCAGGGAATAGCGATCATGCGGCGGCTGCTCGCCTCTGCGCTGCTTGCCGAACTTGCGCTCGAACATCGAGGTGTCGGGCATGTTCTCCAGCAGGGCCCGATACCCTTTCTGCGTCAGCAGCCCTTCCGGATTGGCCCAAGGATAGGGCGAGGTGCTGCGGAACGCCTGGGTCTCGATCGCTTCCAGGCGATCGGCGTCAAGATACTGCGGCATGTTCTCGGCTCGCCAAAGGTGGGGTGCGCTCGATCACCTTGAGGGCGTCGTGGCGCACGTGGTTTCGCTTCATCTCCTCGCGTAGCAGCCCCTCTTCGATGATCCCCTTGTCGAGACACTCACGCAGCAGCCCGAAGAAGAAGCGCTCCTGGCTCGAATCGGGGTGTGCCGCGTAGCGGCCGAGCAGGCCGTACTCGCCGAAGACTTTCGCGCGCAGCTTCATCAGATAAGCCAGCGGCGGATACTCCTTGAACTTGTCGGCGGGCGTGTAGTCGACCGGCAGGCCCGTTTTCCACGGCTGCGTCTTGCGCTTGGTGTTGTGCAGGAGCTTGGTCCGCTCGGTCAGCTGGTCGAAGTCGTTCCACTCGGGGCCGAAGAAGCCGATGTTGTCGCGCGGCTCATACTTGAGGGACATCCAGTCCTTGTAGTCGCGCTTGAACTGGAACAGCGCGTCGAAGTCGGCCGGGCAGTCCCAGTGCCTGAGCTTTGCGCAGTCCATCAACATCACGCTGGTGGCGACATCGAGCTTCTTGTCGTCGCGGTGCGAGCGGCGCCGGCCCATGACGCCCTTGCCTTCCATGTCGCGGGTCAGCAGCTCATCCACATCGCCGACCGCGAACACGTCCGGGTCGATCACGATCGCCCGGCCCTCGTAGCCCATCAGCTGAGGCGGCATGAAGCGCAGCGGCGTGAACGACTGCAGGTCCTCCATGTGCCAGACCCGCGTCACGCCGCCGCGCAAGAAGGGCTTGCCCTCTTTCTGCCACAGGAACGGGTGATCCTTGGTGTGGATGAACTCGATCTCGAAGTCATCGGCGTGGGCCGAGTTGCGCCGCAGCGAATAGGCCGAGACCAGGGCCCCGATCCATTGCCGGTGGTTGGTGTGAATGAACACGCACTTCTTCACGGCGTTACCCCAATCGTTGGTTCGCTGGCTAGTCTCGCCCGGCGTCGGGGGCGGTCGGCGCATCGTCCGTCTCGTGATAGCAGCGCGAAAGCATCACGCGCAGCCAGGTCCGACCACTCTTGCCGAACGACACGAAAACATAATCGGCAAGCTGGAGCCGGCGGTATCCCTCCTTGCCGCGGCGCAAGCGCTCGAGTTCCCGGCCCTTCTCTTCCGGCAGGAACAACGACGCCACCGAGATCAGCGAGCGGTTCACGCGCTTTACGACTTGATGCATGGCAGAAGCTCTGGACCCGAGGCGATCGGATGCTGCGCGACGGCGGGCGATCTTGCACCGTGAGGAGCATGGAGGCAACGGCAAAGCGGAGCCGGCGGCGAAACAGCGCAACCTGTCATGGCGAACCCGTCCGATCGGGGATCTCGCCCAGCAGCACCGCGGCGTAGCGCGCGATCGCGGTGCGATAATCGAACACCGCGGCGCGTGCCTGGAGCCGCGCCTGATCCGGCGGGTTGGCCATCGAAAGGAAAAGGTTCTTTAATCGGGCAAGGGGGTGGTTGCTCTTTTGTGGCTGCCGGGGTCATGGTTCTTTTCGGGCTCGAGGCGCCAGCATGAGGGTCGCAAGGCGCCGGATCCATGTGTCAGACGGGGTCATGGCCCCCACCTTTTCCGCGATCTCGGCCGCCCGCGT
>JBKPDM010000165.1:0-4455 GCA_046727895.1 Pseudomonadota bacterium
GCGCCGCTTCGACGGCCACGTCGCCAAGTTCATGGGCGATGGCGTGCTCGCTTACTTCGGCTATCCGCGGGCGCACGAGCACGACGCCGAGCGCGCCGTGCGCGCGGGGCTCGAGTTGATCCACGCGGTCGGGCAGCTGACCACGCCTCTCGGGCAAGCCCTCGCGAGCCGGGTCGGAGTCGACACCGGCCTGGTGGTGGTCGGCGATCTCATCGGCGAAGGTGCTGCTCAGGAGGAGGCGGTGGTGGGCGACACGCCCAATCGCGCCGCTCGCCTGCAGGCGCTCGCGGAGCCGGGTGCGGTCCTGATCAGCACCCATACGGAGCGCCTGCTGGGCGGGGTGTTCACCTGCGACGACCTGGGGCGGCAAGCCCTGAAAGGCTTCGATCGGCCGATCGGGGTCTGGCGGGTGACCGGAATGAGCGCGGCCGCGAGCCGCTTCGAGGCTCGGGCCGGGGCCAGCCTCACTCCGTTGAT
This sequence comes from Pseudomonadota bacterium, assembly GCA_046727895.1. Classification (GTDB taxonomy): domain Bacteria; phylum Pseudomonadota; class Alphaproteobacteria; order Geminicoccales; family Geminicoccaceae; genus DATAOG01. The sequence goes on from JBKPDM010000165.1 coordinate 478, forward strand.
CGGGCGGGACGAGGAAATCGCGCTGCTCTTGGGACGCTGGCAGCAGGCGAGCGACGGCGAGGGCCAGGTCATCCTGCTGTGCAGTGAGCCGGGGATTGGCAAGAGCCGGATCGTACGGGAGCTGCGGGAGGCATCGGGCGCAGAGACCGTGCTCCGCTATCAGTGTTCGCCGCATCACCCCAATTCGGCGCTGCATCCCTTCATCGACCAGATCGAGCGGGCCGTCGGCCGCCACCGCGAACGTCAGGGCGGGGCGAAGCTGGATGCACTGGAAGCGGCGCTGGCGCCGGCGTTCGACGATGTCCTGCGATCGCGCCGCTGTTCGCGGCCATGCTGGCGTGGGAGACCGGGGATCGCTATCCGCCGCTCGAGCTGACCTCGCAACGGCAAAAGGAGAACACGATCAAAGTGCTTGCGCTCGGCACCGCTGGTCTCGCGCGCGCCGGGCCGCTGCTGGTTCTGTTCGAGGACGCCCAGTGGGCGGACCCGACGACACTCGAGGCTCTCGATGCAATCGTCGATGCGATCGAGCGCGCCCCCATCCTCGCCGTGATCACGTTCCGCCCGGAGTTCGCGCCGCCTTGGACGGGGCGTGGCTACGTGACCCTGCACAGGCTGGCGCGGCTCGGGCGGCTGGCGGCGACCATGGTCGAAGGTGTCACCGGCGGACACCGCCTGCCAGAGGCGGTGGTCGACGAGATCGCCGCCAGGACCGACGGCGTGCCATTGTTCGTCGAGGAGCTGACCAAGACGGTGATCGAGAGCGGCATGGTCGAGTTGCGGGGCGGCGCCTACCAATTGACCGGCAGGTTCTCCGGGCTCGCGATCCCGTCCACGCTGCACGACAGTCTCATGGCGCGCCTCGACCGGCTGGCGGGGGTGAAGGAAGTCGCCCAGACCGGGGCCTGCATCGGCCGCGAGTTCTCCTACAGGCTGCTGTCGGCGGTGTCGTCGCTGTCGGACGACCAGCTCGGGGATGCGCTCGGTCAGCTGATCGACGCCGAGCTCGTCTTTCAGCGCGGCAGCCCGCCGGACGCCACCTACAGCTTCAAGCACGCGCTGGTCCGAGACGCGGCCTACGAGAGCCTGCTGAGAAACAGACGACGTTCGTTGCACGCGGAGATCGGTCGGGCGCTGGAGAGTGAAGTCGGGTCAGCGGTCGAGCTCGAGCTGGACGTGATTGCCGAGCATTTTGCCAAGGGCGCCATCTGGTCCAAGGCCATGGAATCTTACCGGCGGGCCGCCGAAGGTGCGAGGCGGCGCCATGCGATCAAGGAGGCGTTGGCACTCTACGATCAAGCTTTGGCAGCGGGCGCCGAGCTCGATGCGAGCGAGACGGCCGATGTCCGCATGTCCATTCACCAAGCCAGCTCAGAGCTTTATTTTGCGATCGGCAGCTTCGACCATTCGCGCACCGAAAACGCGCGCATGCTGGACATCGCACGGAGTGTCGGGAACCACGATCGCGAGAGCATTGCGCTCGCGGGCATGGCGTGGGCCGCGATGTGGGCCGAGGACTTTCCCTCGGCGCTGGCACATGCGTGTGAGGCGATCGAGGTGGCCGAGGCCGTTGGTTGTCAGTCGGCGCTCGGCAATGCTCACATGATCACCGGATACCTTCACGCGTTATCGGGGCGGCTCGATCCGGCAGTCGAGGCGCTCGGCAAGACGCTCACCATCTGCCGGCCGGCCGGCGATGTCCTGCGCGAATCGCTGACACTATTCATGTCGGGCAACATCGAAAACTGGCGCGGGGAATTCGACCGGGCGATCGAGTTGGCGTCGACCGGGGCAGCGATTGCCCGCGGGCACAACCTGATCTCGGCGTTCTTGCGCAATCTGTATGCTCAGGGGCTCGCTCTGACGGGCAGAGGCAACTATGATCAGGCTCTGACACTACTCACCGAAGGTTTGACGCTGGCCGAGAAGATCGGCGATGAAGCGTTCCTTCCCCGCTACTTGAACGGTCTCGGCTGGCTCCACATTGAATGTGAGGACTTCGAGCGGGGGATCGATTTTAGCAACCGATGCACCGACATTACGCTTCAGCGTTACCACGCTGTCAACGTGGAGATGACTTCTTTTGCCGAAGTTAACATCGGCGATGTCTTCCTGGCGAAGGGCGACCTGAAGCTGGCTCATGAAATCCTCGACAGAGTGCACCGGACTGCTAAGAACCCCGCGACCACTGAGTGGATGAAGTGGCGCTATTCCACCCATCTTTTTGCCAGTCTGGGCCGGCTTTGCCTCGCCCGGGGAGATCCGCGACAGGCGCAGGAATTCGCCGATCAATGCTTGAAGATCGCAATACCTACGGGATCTCGGAAGTACATCATCAGCGCCTGGATCCTTCTGGGTGAGGCAGCACTTGCGCGAGGCGACCCGGAGGACGCGGAGAAATGGCTGCGGCAGGCCCTCAAATTGGCGCGCGCCATTCGCCATCCGCCTCAGATTTGGCGAACCCATTTGGCTTTGAGCCAATTGTATGCCGGGACCAGGCGAGATCATTTGGCCCGGCGGCAAGAAATGGCCGCTTTTTCGGTCGTTGAGGAAATCAAACGCAGCACGACGGCTCCGGATCTGCAAAATGGCTTGCGAGGTTCACCACGACTCCGGCAGATCTACGAACTCGCTGGAGAACGATAGACCAGCGGGCGATGAGAGCCTCGGCCTGGTTGTGCGGTAGAGATCAGACGAGGCCGTCGGTGCCGGCGCCGCAGATCAGGGCGCAGACCTTCTCGCCCGGCCGCGGCCGGAGCTTGCCGCTGGTGAGCAGCGCAAGGGAGGCAGCACCCGAGAGGTCGACGGCGAGGCCGTGCTCCAGCCAGAGGAGGCGCGCTGCCTCCCGCATCTCGGCGTCGCTGACCAGCAGGATCGCCTCGACGTGCCGCTGCACGATCTCGAGGTTGACCGGCTCGGTCCGGCGCGCGGCCATGGTCGGCACGGCCGTGGTGATCGCGGCGAGCTCGACCACGCGGCCCGCCCGGACGCTCTCGTAGAGGGTCGGGGCACCCTCCGGCTCGACGCCGATGATCCGGACCTCGGGCCTCAGCGCCTTGATCGCGACGGCGATGCCCGAGATCAGGCCGCCGCCGCCGATCGCGACGATCAGGGAGTCGACGTCCGGCGCGTCCGCCAGGATCTCGAGCGCGATCGTGCCCTGCCCGGCCATGACCGCGGGATCGGCGAACGGGTGGAAGTAAACGAGGCCCTCACGCTCGGCGCGCGCCAGGGCCGCGCGGTTGCTCTCGTCCCAGACCGTACCCTCGACCTCGAGCCGGGCGCCCCAGCTCTCGATCTTCTTTGCCTTCAAGGGCGAGACGTTGTCGGGGACGAACACGGTCGCCGGCGTGCCCGCGACCCAGCCGGCGTAGGCCACGGCGGCGCCGTGATTGCCGCCCGAGGCGGTGATGATGCCGCGGCCGATTTCGCCAGCGGACAAGGTGGTGAGCTTGCTGATCGCGCCCCGCGCCTTGAACGAGCCGGTGACCTGCAGGCATTCGGGCTTGAGGACGAGCTCGAAGCCGTGGGCGATGCGGCTCTGCATCGGCGCTGCGCTTATCAGGGGCGTGCGCCGCACCCGGCCCCGGATGCGCTCGGCCGCGCGGCGAACGTCGTCGACATCGATCATGGGCGACTCCGTCCGGCTCAGACCCGCCGGCGGGACTTGGCGAACTGATCGAAGGCGACCGCGAAGACGATGATCACGCCGATGATGATCTGCTGGATGTAGCTGCTGACGTTCATGAGGACGAGGCCGTTGATCAGGACGCCGATCAGGATCGAGCCGATCACCGTGCCGAAGACGCTGCCGACGCCGCCGAACAGGCTGGTGCCGCCGATCACGACCGAGGCGATCACGGTGAGCTCGTAGCCGATCCCGGCGACCGCCTCGGCCGAGTTGAGCCGGGCCGAGAGGACGCTGTCTCTTATACACATCTGACGCTGCCGACGAAGGTGGCCGGGGGGTGGTGGGGG
>JBKPDM010000166.1:0-6407 GCA_046727895.1 Pseudomonadota bacterium
CATTCCAACGAGACGTCGATCGCGGCATAGTGCTCCATGGCTGTCCCTCCATGTCGATGTTTGGGGCCGATCTTCGGACCCCGTTCCACATCACCGTGAGGGACAGCCGCCTCTCCGAGAAGGCCGAGGCGGCGGGGCGGCCCGATTACCGCATCTAGTTCCTGCTCGGCCACGCATCCCGGATGCTGATGAAGGCCTTCTGGCGCGGTCGACGCCAGCCGCCGGCTCAACCGGTCTACCGGCCCTGGCGCCGCCCACGGTGCGAGCATGCGAACCTTACCCTGGCACCGGACCTCCGCTGCGAGGTCTGCGGCAGCTACATCTGCACGCCAAGACCGTGGGGCCGGCCGCTGCCGCGCGCCTCGCTCGTCACCCGCTGGCGGACTCTGTTAGGCGCGTAGCGGCATTACTTTACTTTCGCCAGCTCCGCGTCGAGCAGGTGATCGGCCCAAAAAGCGTGCATCGCCCGCGTCTTCTCCGGCGCGCAACTCGCCCGGTGGTAGATTGGCTGCCTCACGCGCGCGAGGTTGCGCGGGGGCGATTGGCCATTCGGTGGCTGGCGGGCGTAGGCCAATTCAGGGAGGGCGACGAACCAGGTGCCCGTACTTGACAAACGCGTCGCGAGTTCGGTCAGCGAACGGGTGCCGTTCTCTGAAGTTATGGTCTGCGAAATCCAAACTCTTGGTAAGGTAGTCTGTTCCAGCCGCGAACCATTCCGGATTTTCGTCTCTGGAACAAGCTACAGCATCGGATGCAGCTTCCACCGCACGGTCGAGATCCCCGATCGTCTTATAGCGACTATTGTCAAGATCTCTAAGCAACAATCGTTGCACTTTGCTGTCAATAGGCAGATCTGGAAACTTCCACTTTGTGTACCCTGCCAATGTTATTAGGCTGATTGGTTCAGACATAAATCCCTCGGCTCTAGCATCGGGCGGCGAGACGGAGACGGGAGGACTGATCTCCCCGCGCTCGAAGTGAGCGTTCAGAGCAGCCTGATACGCGCGGCGAGTGGCGTCGTACACACCGGGGTGCTTGCCATGGTCCGGTCCCGTCCGCGGCCCGATCGATTTGGCTGCACCGTCATCACTGACTAGCCAAAACTCGCCCTCATTGCGGCGATCGTCCGCAAAATAGAAGCGGTGCTCTTGATAAGGAAATGCGAATTCACCGGAGCTATCCGAAGGAGAAAATGCCAAGAGCTGATCACGCGGCTCCGGTGCGCCGACAGCCATGAGCACTACGCAGCCAGTACTGTCTGCTATCCGTTGGCAAACGTTTTTGCTGTCGTCTCTTGGTTCTTCGGATTTGACCTCCAGCCAGATGCCAAAATCAGGAAGCCAGAAATCGGGGACACACAGAGTATGATCTCTAAGACGCACCCGACGTTCATACTCGTATTTCAGTCCAATGGTATGGAAGAAAACGGCCCACCGTGCCTCAACTGAGGACTTAAATTTGGTGCCGTTGTACTCAACTCCGGTAAAAATCTCGCTGGTGTCGCTGCGGCGTGTCCTGGCGACCTCGGGCGCGGGGACCACGGCCGTCTGTTTGGGATATGAGGCTGAGACCTGAGCCTTGGCGCTTGTTTCAGGCGCTGTCACTTCCGGCATCGGGCGGCGGCGGGCGCGGACGATTTCCGAGGCGAGCTTATGGAAAGCCGTCTTGACGACCTTGGTGTTGAAGGAACTGAACCGCAGCTTCCGCCAGTGATGGCGCTGCCGCCTGTGCATCTCTGCCGCCAACGGATCGGCCGAGCGCAGCTCCGGGTCTTCCAGAACAGGGCATTCGAGGTAGTAGATCGGCAGGACCAGGTCGTTGCGGCCACGCTCGGTCTCGGCGCGGAGGAACTTCTCAAGTTCATCTCGGCAGGCTGCGCTGTTGAAATAGCTGGGCGTTAGGATCGGGATGAAGAACCGCACCTGATCGAGCATCCGATCAAGCTTGCCGGCCCAGCGCTCGCCGATGCCGATCCCTTCCACGTCTTGGAAGATCTCGAACAGTTCGCCTGTGACGACGCGCACCTCGTCGGCTAGCTCCCGACGAAGTCGGCTGATCCTGCCGCGCTCGCGCTGATCGTCAAAGCGTGTGTAACTGAGGAAGGCGTCCGGCAGCTTGGTTGCCATAATCGGCCCAGAGTTGCATGGCGCGGTCCGGGCGCGCAGGTTACGCAGCCGCGACACCTCGCCACGTCGGCTTGTGCTCCGGAGGCAAGCGCTCTATCCGGCTGAGCTACGCGCGCACGGGGCCCTCTGTATAGCGTGGCAGCGGGACGCAGGCAAACGCCGCGTCCGAGGTCGGTCGTCTGCGCGGGCGACGCGGCCGGCGCAACTCACCGAAAAAAGCGCCGCCGCCCTCGAGGGCAGCGGCGCGAAACGCACGTAAGGTGGTTTGAGCGGGTTATGTGGTTCGAAGTTGTCCCGCTGCGTCAACCGATCCTGGCGGACGTGACCAAGGCCTCGTTCGCCGGTCCGGCCCGACGCGCCACCATTGCGTGAGACATTGGATCACCTCCTTTCCGCTGTTGCACCCTGCAAAGGCTCATGCCATCTCCGCGCGTCGCTGTCAAAGCCTTCTCACCGACCGGCGCCCTCCAGGGTGCGCGCAAGGGGTGCATCATGGACCGAAGCCTCGCCGCGCGTACCGGTCAGGCGCAGGAACAGCTCCTCGAGATCGGCCTCGGCAGTCGCCAGATCGGTGATCGTCAGGCCGGCCGCACGCACCGCGTCCAGCAACTCGCCGACCCGCGCCCGGCTTGGCCGATAGTGAAGGACCAGCCGGCGCTCGCCCTCGAGCCGGGCGCCGAGCGCGGCGAGGGCGGGCGGCAGGGCCTCGATCGGCTCGGCGATCACGACCGTCAGCTCCTTCTCGTCGATCCGCCGGATCAGGCTCGCCTTGTCGTCGCAGGCGACCACCTCGCCCCGGTCGATGATCGCGATCCGATCGCACATCGCCTCGGCCTCCTCGAGATAGTGCGTGGTCAGAACGACCGTCACCCCCCGGTCGTTGAGCCGGCGCATGTAGCTCCAGAGGCTGCGCCGCAGTTCGACGTCGACGCCCGCGGTCGGCTCGTCGAGCACCACGACCGGCGGCTGGTGGATCAGCGCCTTGGCCACCAGGAGGCGCCGCCGCATGCCGCCGGACAGAGTGCGCGCGTAGGCGTCGGCCTGCTCGGCCAGACCGACCGCGGCCAGGATTTCGTCGCTGCGCCGCTCGCGCTTCGGCACGCCGTAGAGCCCGGCCTGGATGTCCAGCGTCTCGCGCGGCGTGAAGAAGGCATCCAGGTTCAGCTCCTGCGGCACGACGCCGATCGAGCGCCGCGCCCGGCGCGGGTGCGCATCGATGTCGAAGCCCCAGATCCGGGCGGTGCCTGCGGTCTTGATCACCAGCCCGGCGAGGATGTTGATCAGGGTCGACTTGCCGGCGCCGTTGGGTCCTAGCAGACCGAAGATCGCACCGCGCGGCACCTCGAGATCGATGCCTTTCAGCGCCTCCTTGGGCGGCGCCTTATTCGAACCGCGGTAAGTCTTGCGCAGCCCCCTGACCTCGATCGCGAGCGGCGGGGCGCCATGGCGCCGGGCGACCCCGTCGAGCCGCCCGGGCTCGAGCACGGGCGCCACCCTATCGAGGCCGTCGCTGTCCTGATCCATGACCCTCTCGCGGCCGCTGCCGCGCACGCCTAAACGCGCCCCCGCTGGCCGGGCCGGGTCGCCCGCAAAAGGCGGCGCAGATGCTCGGGCCCGAGTGATAGCCGCGCACCCGCCCGCGGGCAATCGCTTGCGCTCCGGATGCCGGGCCGATCGACTTTAACCTCCTGTTAAGACTTGTCGGCTAACCCTAAGGCGTTGGCGCGAGCTGTGATTAGAGCAGAGGTTGTGAGCAGCGCAATGCCTGGTTCCACGATCGCATCGGCGCTCCCGGCCGTTGATCGGCTGGGCGGCGCCGCGAGCGGATCGCCGATCCGCATCGATCGGCGCGATGATGTCCTGCTTGGCGGCCTGGTCCTGACGATCGCCACGATCTGGATCGCCCTGGGCCTGTCGGCCTTGATGGCGCTTTCTTCGGCAGTGCTGGCCGGCCTTGGCGCGACCGGCGCCTGTCCCGTCCTGCTCGCGGGCGCGGGGTTCGCGCTCTGGGCCCTTGACCTGCTGATCCGGCGGCAGACGCTGGCCTTCGGCAACGGCGAGATCGAGGTGGCGACGCGCCGGCTCACCGGTGTTCGCCGGTGGCGTGAGCCGCTCGTCTGTTACATTGGCCTCCGCCATCGCCGCCAGCCGGTTCGCCATCGCTACGGCCGGCGCACGGAGCACCGGATCGAGCTGGCGCACCGCGATCCGACCAAGGTGATCCTGCTCCTGCGAACCTGGGACGAGGCACGGGCCGAGGCTTGCTGGCGCGATTGGGCCGACCGGCTGAACCTGCCAACCGTGCCCGGCGGAGGGTCCGGCGATCGGTCGCCCGAGGGCGCTCATCAGGGACCGGGCCGGGAGCCGCAGCCCCTCGCTACCGCCTGAATCTTCCGAACAGACACTCCCCTGCCGGTCACCCCGACGGCTCTGCTGGTCACCCCGGCAGCCGCACGTGCCAGGCGGCAATCGACGGTCGGCGGGACGATCCGCCTCAGGTCAGGAGCCCGAGCGCCAGCGGCATGGTGACCACCGCCCCGATCGTGGTGAGCGTGATCAGGCTGGCGATCAGCGGCGCATCGCCGCCGAGCTGGCGGGCGAGCACGTAACTCGACGCCGAGATCGGCGCGGCGGTGAACAGCACCGCGACCGCCGCCGTCACGCCCTCGACCCCGAACAGCCGGCAGGCGAGCGCGCTCGCGGCGGGCATCAGCAGGAGCTTGAGCGCGCAGGTCGCGACGGTGGCCGGCGGGTCGCGGCCGAGATGCGCGAGCTCGAGCCCCGCACCGACGCAGAGCAGGCCGAGGGTCAGCGACGCCTGGCCCAGGATCGCCAGCGTGGCGCGCGGCACACCGGCGAGATCGATGCCCGCGGCATTGAGGACGAAGCCGAGCACGCAGGCGAGGATCAGGGGATTGCGGGCGACCGAGCCGACCAGCTCGCGCCGGCCCGCGGCGCGCCGGCCGTAGTGCAGCAGCACCGTGACCGAGAGCAGGTTGACCGTGGTCACGACGACGAAGATCACGAGGCCGAGGACCGCTAAGCCGGCCTCGCCGTAGAGCGTGCCCGCGGCGCCGAGGCCGACGTAGGTGTTGTTGCGGATCGCGCCCTGGAGCACCGAGGTGAACGCGGCGTCGTCGAGCCCGAGCCAGGGCCGGAGCGCGAGGGTCAGCGCGACGGTCGCGAGGATCGCCCCGACCAGCGCTGCCGCGACCGGCAGGATGTGGAAGCCGGCAAGCTCCGAGGTCGCCGTGGTCAGGAACAGGAGCGCCGGGAACAACACGTAGTAGACCAGCCGCTCGGCTGCCGGCCAGAAGGCCTCGGCCAGAAAGCCGCGCGCGCGCAGCAGCCAGCCGAGCGCGATCAGGAGAAACACCGGCGCGAGCGCGCCGAAGGTGGTCAGCATGTTCTTCAGTGCGGCGGCTGATGAGGCTGAGTTGCGTCTTGCGATCGAAGCTCGATGATGCCGTGTCCGGGCGCCTCGGGAAAGCCCGACGGGCACCTGCCGGCGCTGACCCGGTGACCTAGCCTGATCGACGATGACCCGCACCGGATCGGGAGGCGGCGCGCGAGGTGGCGGAGGAGTTCGACTTCATCGTGGTCGGCGCGGGGTCGGCGGGCTGCGTGCTGGCCAATCGCCTGTCGGCCGACCCGACGCAGCAGGTGCTCCTGCTCGAGGCCGGCGGGCGCGACCGCAACCCCTGGATTCACCTGCCGATCGGCTACTACCGGACGATCTTCGATCCCAAGCTCGGCTGGGGCTATCGGACCGAGCCCGAGCCCGGCCTGAACGGGCGGCGCATCCCCTGGCCGCGCGGCAAGGTGCTGGGCGGCTCGTCCTCGATCAACGGCCTGGTCTACATCCGCGGCCACAAGGAGGACTTCGACCACTGGCGTCAGCTCGGCAACCCCGGCTGGTCCTACGAGGACGTGCTGCCCTACTTCAGGCGGGCCGAGGATCAGCAGCGGGGCGCCGACGACTTCCACGGCGCGGGCGGCCCGCTCGCGGTCTCCGACAGCACGCCGCACGAGCTCTGCGAGGCCTACATCCGCGCCTGCGAGGAGATCGGCATCGCGCGCAACCCCGACTTCAACGGCGCCGCGCAGGACGGGGCCGGCTACTTCCAGCTGACCAACCGCAAGGGGCTGCGCTGCTCGGCCGCGGTCGGCTATCTCCGGCCCGCGCGCCGGCGCCCGAACCTCAGGATCGAGACCGGCGCCCTGGTCGCGCGGATCGAGCTCGACGGCCGGCGGGCGCGCGCCGTCCGCTACCGCCAGAAC
>JBKPDM010000167.1:0-4727 GCA_046727895.1 Pseudomonadota bacterium
GAGGGCGACCGGCTGCCGGGTGGAGAGCGAAACCCCCAGGTCGCCCTCCAGCAAGTGCTGGAGATAGACGAGGTACTGTACGTAGACAGGGCGGTCCAGGCCCCAACGATGGCGGAACGCGGCGACGATTTGCGGATCCGACGCGGCTCGATCACCGAGGTTCGCCATCGCCGGATCGGCCGGTATGGCGTGGGTCAACAGGAAACTGAACAGCGTGATGCCAAGGAGCATCAGCGGCAGAACGAGGATTCTGCGGAGGATGAAGCCCTGGACGCTCATGCTCCGTGTTCTGCGGAACGATTTTCCCTAGCCGGCCTTCTTCACCGTGTTGAAGTCGACGCCCCACACGCTGCTGAAAGTCACACCTTCGACATTGGCGCCGAAGGCATAGGGTACGGCTGGTTGAAACAGCGGCACGTAGGGTCCGATCGCCGCGAGCCGGTCGTCGACCTGCTCGAGCAGACGCGCCCGCTCCGCGGCATCGACCTCGGTCTCGGTCTTGTGCGCCAGGTCTGCCAGCTCCTTGGCTTCCGCACTTGCGTCCGCGGGCCATCCGGCCCGCTTACCGACCGTACGCCCGGGGGCATAAACCAGAAAATTGGTCGCATCGGGATAATCGGCCGTCCAGCTCCAGACCCCGATCTGGTCCTTGGCATCGCGATACTTCTGCAGCGCAGGACTGCGCGGCAGACCATCGAGGCCAATGTCCATACCGACAGCGTTCAGATCCGCCTGGATCTTCTGGGCCAGAACACTGCTCTCCACGCCCCAGATCACCGAGTCGCTGGCATAGCTGATCGCACCCTGGACACGACCGAGGTTGGCTTCTTTCAGGAGAGCCTTGGCGCGATCCGGATCGCTGACCACGGCCTTCGCGGGATCGCGGGCGCCGGCGAAGTTGGTCGGGATGATTCCGGCCAGACGTACCGCGCCGGACCCGGCGATTTGCAGGATGCCGTCGTAGTCGAGGGCGTAGCGCACGGCCTGCTGCACCTTGGGATTGGCAAATGCTCCGCCGATGCTCGGGTTGTTGTTGAGCAGGATGTAGAATGTGGTCGCGGCCGGGGTCGTCTTGATGACGACGCCTTTGGTTTCCCTGAGCGCGGGGACCTGGTCCTGGCTGAGGCCGGTGGCGATGTCGAGGGTGCCGCCCGACAGGAGAGCCTTTTGCGACGCCGCCTTGGTGATGTTGCGAACGACGATCCGCTCGATGCTGTGGGCGCCGCGCCAGTGCGTCGGATTCCGCTCCAGCACGATTTCCTGGTCGGGGACGTAGCTGGTCATGACGAACGCGCCGGTGCCGGCGGAGTGCGCATTCAGGTAGCGCTCGGCAGCATCCTTGGTCGCCGCCTCGGGGCCCGCATCACCGCCATGCTCACGCACGAGTTTGCTGTCGAGCGCGGACAAGGCGGGACTGGAGAGAATCGGGATCAGCGCCGGAAACGGTTCCTTCAAGCGGAGCACGAGGGTATCCGGCGCGGGCGCCTCGATCGCCGTCACCGGATCGAGGAAGAACGCCGGGTTGTCCTTGAGGTTCTTGACCCGCTCGAACGACCATTTGAAGTCCTCGGCGGTCAATGGATTGCCGCTCGCAAACTTCACGCCATCGCGCAACTTGAAGGCGTACGTCGTCCCGTTGTCGGTGATGTCCCAGGAAGCGGCGAGTGAGGGCAGGGGGGTTTTCAGATCCTCGCCCGCGAAAGTGACCAGGGAGTCGTTGGTCGAGTGCAGGATCATCAAGCTCGTCGTCTCGACCGTGCGGCCGGGATCGAGGCTCTGGACCACGAAATTGGCGCCGACCACCAGCGTGCCGCCCTCTGCTGCCCAGGCTCGCGACGAGAACGGCCCGAACGCGTCGACCATCGCGCAACCGAACCCTCCGCCCATGAGCCGAAACGCCGTGCGACGACTGAGTTGTTGGTGGAACGGTGCTAGTCCCAGGTGCTGACTGTTCGACATGGATGGCCTCCCTGAGCCACTGGCATGTGGATGCCCACAGAGCGCTGCGATCGGGATCGATCTCGAATCGGACCGCGCTCTTTGAGGGCTTCATTCATCCAGACTGAAACCGGTTGATCTGCCCGACTGCGGCCTTCACCGCCTCGGTGCTCGTTCCTCGGCCCGAGCGCCGGTCTAACATGCCCCTCATGGCCATAGCAACCTATGGCTATCGAGTGCCCATCGCAGCCAACGGGGGGCCGGGGCGCAGGAGCGGGGCATCGTGATCGCCCGCCTGGCGATCTTGCGCCGGGGTTTCCGTTACCAGAAGGCGGCCCGAGCAAGGGGCCTCGCCGTCCGACAGCAGCCGTCCGTTTCGCCGCGACGACGGACTCGCGGGAAGAAACGGGCGCGCCCTGGTCTATGAGGAGAGGTCGAGAAACAAGCTCCCACCACGGTGAGGCTGCACCATTTATTTTCTATGCCTTAGAGACGAGAAGGGCAGGCTTCAGCTGCGACGACGGCACCGAACGAAAATCTTACCTTGACGATCAATCTCCGATTGAGCTAGTGCCATGCAAGCTCTACGGAGGAAGACATGGACCTGAAGAAAGAAGTTCGCCGCCGGATCGAAGAACTGACCCGCCTTGCCTATGAGCGCGGTTATCGTGACGGTGCGCAGTCAGCGCTCGCTGAAATCGAGAAGGTCGCCGGTGAAGACCTTGCCGATCAGCTGAAGGAAACCCCGGCATCGCTCCAGGCGCTCGCGAAAGCCGCCGCTCCCCGCGTCCGTCGAGGCGCCACGGTCAAGAAGCCGAAGGTGCAGCAGCGGAAAGCGAAATCGAACGGCACCGTGCCTAAGGCGGTGACGGTACAGCGCTGCATCCAGAGGTTGATAGCGTCCAAGGGCGAGGCGCGTCGTGACGAAATCCTGGTGGCGGCGCGGGCGGACAATCCCAAGATCACGAGCCAGGATGTCCACAACGGCATCCGGACATTGACCCGGCACGCAGAGATCCGCGTCGATCCCAAGGAGACGAACCGCCTGCTTCCTTCCGAAGGACGGACCGAGCAGCCGTCGGCAAGATAGGACGACGACCGCACCCGTCTTCGGTCTGGGCCAGAACATGCGCCGGCGGATGATTCGCCGGGGCTGGGGCGAACCACTGGTTTGAGGCAGGAGCGGGCACGGAAAGTCCTGATCGCGGCCCTCCGGATGCCGGCGGCGCGCGCTGGGCGATCACAACGCGGCTTGACGTAGATCGGACTGACGACGGCAAGCTCCTTGCTGTGCTACGCAGGCGGCGAGGGAAAGGAGCGGTCGTCGATGCGCATTCTGATTTGTGGCGGCGGCGTGATTGGCGCCGCCATCGCCTACTTCCTGAGCCTCAAGCAGGCGGCGGCTCTGGTCATCGAGCGGAGCGGCGTCGCCTGCGCCGCCTCGGGGAAGTCCGGCGGCTTTCTGGCCCTCGACTGGTGCGATGGCTCTCCGCTCGGGCGGCTCGCGCGGAGGAGCTTCGAGCTGCATGCCGAGCTCGCCAGCGAGTTCGACGGCAGGTGGGGCTATCGACGGCTGGAGACGTTGAGCGTCGCGGCCGGCGCCCGTCGGCCGCTGGGCTCGGCGAGCCGACTCGCGTCACCGGATTGGGTGGCGCAGGGGGCCATTGCCCGACAGCGGCTGGGCACCACGGCGACGACCGCTCAGGTGCATCCGGCCGAGTTCACGAGGGGCATGATGGAGGCGGCCATCGCGCGCGGCGCCCACCTCAGGATTGGCCGCGCTTCGGGCGTGCAGCTCAACTCCGGTGGTCGCGGACGGGTTCGTGGTGTCGTGGTCGATGGCGAGCTGATCGAAGGCGATGCCGTCGTAATCGCCATGGGGCCGTGGTCAGTGCTCGCGTCGCAGTGGCTGCCGATGCCGATGATTTACGGTCTCAAAGGTCACAGCGTGATCCTCCGGAACCCGATCCCGATCTCGCCGCACGCCTTGTTCGTCGAGTGCGAGGCCGAGGACGGCTCGGTCGATACGCCGGAGGTGTTCCCTCGCTCCGACGGCACCACCTACGTGTGCGGCCTCTCGAGCGAGGCGCCGCTGCCGCTCGATCCCACCGAGGTCACCTCCGATGCCGGCGCACAGGCTCGGCTCAAGGCGATGATCCGGACCTTCGCCCCGGCGTTGGCGGACGCTCACGTCGTGGCGGCGCAGGCCTGCTACCGGCCGGTCACCAGGGACGGTCTGCCGCTGATGGGTCATGTCCCGGGTGTTGATGGCGCCTATGTCGCCACTGGCCATAGCGTCTGGGGTATGTTGAACGCGCCGGCCACCGGGGAGGCGATGGCCGAGCTCATCCTTACGGGCGCCACGCAGACGGTCGACATCTCGGCATTCGATCCTGCCCGGCTGCCACCGCTGAGCCGAGCTGCTGCTGAGAGAATGGTGCCGGTTTTGCCGTCGAGAGGAAGAGCGGCCGCCCGCCGCAGGGATGACCTGAGACCCCGTCGCGGTGGGTTGCGTCCCGATAGAGGATCGATCTGTCGAAACGCCGCCGCGCTTCTTCCGATCCTTAGGGCGAGGTCGCGAAACCATGGCGACGACTCGCAAAATCGAGCCAGCTCCTGTCCTTCTCTGAGATCTCGCTCAAGGGCAGCGGCCAGGGAATTGCAAACGCCGGGTCGTCATGGCGCACACCGTCTGCTGCCTGGGCGGCGTAAAACGCGGAAATGAGATAACCTACCTGGGTGTCGTCGCACAGGGTCTGGAAGCCATGGGCGAAGCCCTCGGGGACATA
>JBKPDM010000168.1:0-4377 GCA_046727895.1 Pseudomonadota bacterium
TCGAACCATATCAGCCACTTAGCTCAAAACACGGGCAAAGTTCCGTCTAACGCGACCGGCAGGCCGCGAGCGTAGGCATCGCTCATCATGTCGATGTCGACGCCGGCATTCAGGGCCAGCGCCGCGGCTTCGGCGAGGTCCGCGGCGACACCATGCGCGATCAGCTCGGTGACCGCGCCGTAGTCGCCAATGATGAGCCCATCGAAGCCCCACCGACCGCGGACCAGATCGCGCAGCAGCGCCGCGTTCGCGGTCATCGGCACGCCCGCAAGGTCGGTGAAGGCCGGCATGATCGTCGCCGCACCCGCGTCCACGGCCGCCCGGAACGGCGGCAGGTAGACCTCGTGCAGAGTGATCTCCGAGACGTCGACCGAGGCGTAGTCGATGCCGCCGATCGAGGCGCCGTAGGCGGCAAGATGCTTGGCGGTTGCGGCCACGCTGTCGCCGGCCGCGAGATCCCGCCCCTGCAGGCCCTGCACCTTGGCCTCGGCGAAGCGCGCCGCGAGCCAGGGATCCTCGCCCGGGCTTTCGGCGATCCGGCCCCAGCGGCAATCGCGCGCCACATCCAGCATCGGCGCGAAGACCAGAGCCACGCCGTCGGCGGCCGCCTCGATTGCGGCGACGCGCGCCGTCCGCTGCCACAAGGCCGGATCGAACGCCGCCGCCTCGGCGAGCGGTAGGGGAAAGATCGTGCGGTAGCCGTGGATGACATCGAAGGTCAGCAGCAGCGGGATGCCGAGGCGGCTCTCCTCGAGCGCGATCCGTTGCACCTCGCGGATCGGCGCCGCGCCCCAGAGATTGAGCAGACTGCCGACCTTGCCGGCCCGGATCGCGGCCAGATAGTCGACCGACACGGTCGGACCGGTCACCGTGTAGCCGGCGCTCGCCATCGTCAGCTGGCCCAGCTTCTCGTCGAGCGTCATCGCCCCCAGCAGGGTCTCGATGCGCGCGGTCGGATCAGGCGCGGCCATGTCTTTCCCCCGTGTCTCGGTCGCGTAGCCCTCTCACCACCGGCCTGCGCTTTCCGGCGACGAGGGCCCGTCGCTGAGCTATTTGTTCCGATAGCCGATGCCCTCGGACTCCGCCAGGATGGGCTACGCGGTTACGGCCTCGGCGGTCGGTTATGTCTGGCATCCGAGACGTGTTGGCCTGGCGGTGCAGCGGATCGCCGGAAGCGCCGGAAGACCAAGGAATTCGGGGATGGAGCGCATGGACAGCGGGAAGATACCGCCCAGGTCGCAGACGCCGGCCGACCCCCGACCGGTCGGGGCCGGCGATGGCGTCGTCGCCCAGCTGATGTCGCTGGCGCGCGCGCTCGCCGCGTCGCCCCGTCGGCGCAAGCTCGGTCTGCTGGCGGCCGCGATCGTGTTCGTCATCTGCGCCAACGCGGGCGGGCAGATCTGGCTCAACCGCTGGCAGGGCGCCTTCTACCAGGCCATCGAGCAAAGGTACATCGCGGGATTCATGACCCAGCTCATGGTCTTCGCCGTGATCGCCGGCGTTCTGCTGGTGCTGGTCGTCAGCCAGACCTGGCTGCAGGCGATGATCAACGTACGGCTGCGCGAATGGCTGACCTATGACCTCCTCGACCAGTGGCTGGTCCGCAAACGCGTCTACATGCTGAGCTTCGCGGGCGAGATCGGCGTCAATCCCGATCAGCGCATCCAACAGGACGCCCAGCACCTGACCGAGCTCACGACCATCCTCGCGATTGGCCTGTTGCAGTCCTCGCTGCTCCTCGTGAGCTTCACGGGCGTGCTCTGGGTCCTCTCCGACCAGGTCGTTTTCGATCTGGGCCACGGCCCTGTTACGATCCCGGGCTACATGGTCTGGTGCGCGCTCGTCTATTCGCTGGGGGGCTCGCTGCTCGCCTGGCACGTCGGCCGCCCGCTCGTTCTGCTCAATGCCGAGCGCTACGCCCGCGAGGCCGATCTGCGCTTCGCGCTGGTCCGGGTCAACGAGCACGCCGACGGCATCGTGCTTCACGACGGCGAGGCGGACGAGCGCCGCATGCTCGACGAGCCGGTCGACAATGTGATCACCATGATGACCCGCCTCGCGGGCGGTCTCGCGCGCCTCACCTGGATCACCTCCGGCTATGGCTGGCTTGCGCTCGTGGTGCCGATCGTGGTCGCGGCGCCGGGCTATTTCCACGGCGACCTCAGCTTCGGCACGCTCATGATGGTAGTCGGTGCCTTCAATCAGGTGCAGTCCTCCTTGCGCTGGTTCGTCGACAACCTGTCGCAGATCGCCGACTGGCGCGCCACGCTTCTGCGCGTCGTCGCCTTTCGTGATGCGCTCGCGGTGGTCGACACGATCGGCGCGGACACGGGTCGCATCGAGGTCGTCGCCTCGCCCTCCGACCGGCTCGAGCTCGACGATCTGCAGCTGGCGCTGCCCGAAGCCTGCGCGATGCTCGACCAGAGCCGGGTCGAGATCAGCCCGGGCGAGCGCATCCAGATCCTCGGCGAGGCTGCCTCGGACAAAAGCACGCTGTTCCGGGCGCTCGCCGGGATGTGGCCCTGGGGCGCGGGGACGATTCAGCTGCCACCGCGCGAGGCGATGACGTTCATGCCGCAGCGGCCCTATCTGCCGCTCGGCACACTGCGCGCCGCCGTGTGCTATCCCGCCGAGCCCGGCCGCTTCGATGAGGCGGCCGTGAGCGCCGCGCTCGAGCGGGTGGATCTCGGTCACCTCGTGCCCGCGCTCGACCGTACGGAGCGCTGGGAGCACCAGCTGCCGCTCGACGAGCAGCAGCGCCTCGCCTTTGCCCGCCTGCTGCTGCACGCGCCGCGTTGGGTGGTCGCCGACGACGCGCTGAATGCGCTTCGCGACTCGCATCGTCGCCACGTCGTTTCGTTCTGCGATCGCGAACTGGTCGGGATGACCCTGATCCACCTCAGCCGCGATCCCGTCCTGGACGGCTTCTGGAACCGGACGCTGCACATCGTTGATCGTCCGGGGGGGCCCTGCCTGGGCTCCGAACTGCCACCCGGGGTTGGGACGGTAGCCGCCTCATCCACCGGTGCAGGCCAGAGCCCGGCCGCCGGTGGCATCATGGAAGACAGCGCGGCGAAGGACGGACCGTCGGCGACGTGAAGAAAAGATCCACGGGGGAGGTGACTATGCCGCCCGGAACCAAAGCACGCTCGCGCCGGGCTGCCCGCTCGCGCCCGCCCGATCTCGAGGGCGATGCGCTGCTCGACCTCGTGCAGAGGCAGACGCTTCGTTACTTCTGGGACTTCGCCCATCCCGGGTGCGGCCTCGCGCGCGAGCGCAGCAACGTCCGACCGGAGTACGGCCTCGAGGTCGTGACCACCGGCGGCTCCGGCTTCGGCGTCATGGCGATCATCGCAGGCGTCGCCCGCGGCTGGATCGGCCGCACCGAGGCGGTCGAGCGCCTGCTCACCATGGTGCGCTTTCTGCTGCGGGCCGACAGCTATCACGGCATCCTGCCGCATTTCCTGCACGGCGACACCGGCAGGATGGTCCCCTTCACCCGGAAGGACGACGGCGGCGACCTGGTCGAGACGTCCTTTCTGCTCGCCGGGCTGCTCTGCGCCCGCCAGTACTTCGACCGGGACGACGAGGCCGAAAGCCGGCTGCGCGCCCGCATCAACTGGCTCTGGGAGGAAGCCGAGTGGAGCTGGCACACCCGGGATCGCTCGAACGTCCTCTTCTGGCACTGGAGCCCGAACAACGGCTGGAGCATGAACGCCGAGATCCGCGGCTGGAACGAATGCCTCCTCGCCTACGTCCTGGCCGCGTCGGCGCCCCGCTATCCGATCGATGCCGACGTCTACCATCGGGGCTGGGCGGTCGGCCGCAATTTCAAAAATGGCCAGGAGTTCTATGGCATTCGATTACCGCTCGGACCCGACTACGGCGGCCCGCTCTTCTTCGCGCACTACTCCTTCCTCGGCCTCGACCCGCGTGGCCTGAAGGATCGCTATGCCGACTATTGGGCGCAGAACGTCGGTCATGTGCTGATCAATCGTGAGCACTGTGTGCGCAATCCCCATCGCTTCGAAGGCTACGGCCCCGACTGCTGGGGTCTCACCTCGAGCGACGATCACCAGGGCTATCGCGGGCACGCTCCGGACGAAGATGTGGGCGTGATCGCGCCGACCGCCGCGCTCTCCTCATTTCCCTACGCGCCCAAGCACAGCATGCGGGCGCTCAGGCACTTCTACCATGATCTCGGCGATCGGATCTGGGGCGACTTCGGCTTCGTCGATGCCTTCAGCCCGGTTGACGGCTGGTCCGCGAGCTCCTACCTCGCGATTGATCAGGGGCCGATCGTCGTGATGATCGAGAACTACCGCACCGGCCTGCTCTGGGACCTCTTCATGAGCTGTCCCGAGATCCGCCACGGTC
>JBKPDM010000169.1:0-3670 GCA_046727895.1 Pseudomonadota bacterium
CGGCTATGTTGCGGCGATCGATCACGCGGGCGTCGCCGGCGACCTCGCTCTCCGCTGGCCGCTTTGGGATGGCGCTTCCCCGCCGGGCTTCACCGCGTTCGTCGTGCCCGACACGACGCCGCTGCACGAGCTGGTGCGCGAGATGTGGCGCCTTGCCCGAGCGCTGCCGCTGGCGCCGCTGCGCGCGTTCGAGAAGGAGACCTGGGACCTGCCCCGGACCACTGAGGCCGAGCGCCTGGTGGTGCAGCGGGTCGGGCAGGACGTGTTCCGCGCCGCTCTCATGGACTACTGGGGTGGCCGCTGCGCCGTCACCGGCTGCGCCGAGCCCTTGCTCCTGCGCGCGAGCCACATCAAGCCCTGGGCGCGGTGCGCGACCGACGCCGAGCGCCTCGACGTCAAGAACGGCCTGCTGCTCGCAGCCCACCTCGATGCAGCCTTCGATGCCGGCCTGATCGACTTCGACGCTGCCGGCCAGATCCGCTTCGCCGAGCGCTTTCTACCGGCCGATCGTCTCGCGGCCGCTCTCCACGACGCTATGGCGCTCGCCAAGCTCACGCCCGAGCACCGCGCCTTTCTCGCTTGGCGCCGCGACAATCTGCTGACCGCTGGGGCATGCCCGCCTCGCTGATACTATGTGTTGGAGAGGACCAGACCGATCAAAGACAGCTTTGTGGGCTCCGGTTGCGGTTCGTTAGCCGCAATTTCTCAAACGAGGAGGTGCATCGGGGCTCTGGATCGGCGATAACTCTTCTGTGACAAAGGCTTAACGCGACGCAGAGGAGTTCCCCGATGCCGACAGAGTGTAGCCGCGATCTGTTTGGATATGAAGTGGTCGAAGGCCGCCGGGTGGTGGCCGCCTTCGACGGCGGGCAGGTGACCTCGGACGCCGGCGCGCTGCTGCTGGGCGCTGCGGATCGGGCGCTCGGGCTGGTGCGGCGCCTGACGGGATGCTTCACCGACGGCCGCGCGCCGGCGCTCGTGGAGCACACCGTCGAGACCATGCTGATGCAGCGCATCTGCGGCATCGCGCTGGGGTACGAGGATCTCGTCGACCACGACGAGCTGCGCCACGACCGGGTGCTGGCGACACTCGCCGGCAAGCTCACCGCCCGGCGCCAGGACTGCGCCGCGCTCGCCGGCAAGAGCACCCTCAACCGGCTCGAGCACGCGCCTCTGACGCCGAGCCGTTACCACAAGATCGAGTATGATCCGGTTGCGATCGAAGGCTTGTTCGTGGATCTCTTCCTCGAGGCGTAGGCACCTCGGCGAAATAGGCCCTGGCATAGTCGAGCGTCACCCAGCCGCCATGGCGCGTAGCGCGCGTCCGACGCCTCCTCCGCGTCCTCGTCGAACAGGGACGGCCGCTCCGGCGGCCCATCGTCCGGCTTCCCCCCATGCGGCACCAGCCGCACCTCGCCCGACCTGATGTTCCTCCAGGCCTCGGCGCCGGCGTCGTCCTGCTCGGGCGCTCGCTCCCAGATCCACATTCACCACCTCCGCGCCGCCGCCATCGAGCGCCACTCGCGCGTGGCCGTGTACTCGGGGCCGACCCAGTAGTCGGATGGCTTGAAGGCCGCGACCTTCCGCCCAGCGAGCTCGACCAGGACGCCGCAAGCAACGTTCGCCCTGTCGTCGCGACCGCCCCGCGGGTGGTCCACCGAATCCCTGCCACCCCGGGCCGTCCGCCGCTCGAGAGAGGCGAGCTCGACCAGGAGGGGACGCAGGTCCGGCAGCTCGACCTCGCCGCGCGCGAACAGGGGGAGGGCCTCGAGGTAGATTTCGGACTTGCTCCGCTTCGACGCCTGGTAGGCAACCCCCTCGGCCGCGAAGGCCTGCACCACCCACTCACCGGAATACTGATCGCCGATCAGAGTGCGCTGGCCATACTCCCGCGCCAACGCCGCAATCGCCTGCACTACAGTCACGGGATCGAATGGCGCCGGCCAGGCGCGCACCAGGTCGATCACATAGCCCGACTTGTCCTTGTGCCCGACGCACACCGCGAAGGCGTCGCCGCGGCCGCCAGAAGGGTCAATGAAAATCACATAGCGATGGCCGCCAACGGGCGGCAGCTCCAGCGGCGAGCGCCGCACCAGGCCGGCCAGCAGGTCCATGTCCACGAACTCGGCCAGGTCGTCGCGGAACCAGATCCCCTCGCCCGGGATCCCGTACTCAGACCTCGCAGCTACTGGATCGTCGCGGAACGCCTCCTCGATCTCGGTGACATCGACCGCTGGGTTCATGGTCGCGCTGTCAGCCTGCCAAACCAGGACCTTCCCGTTGCGCCCGAAGTGGTCGCGGTGCTTCTGGTACAGCAGCCCCCTCTTCGCGTGCGGGCTGCTCAGCCCGATCAGCACGGCGCCCTTGACCGTCAGCATGCTAGGCTTGACCGCGCGCAGCACCTCGAGGTCGGGGACCGCACTCTCCTCAGACCGCCAAAGGGCGACCTCGTCGAAGATCGCACACACGACGGTCGGCCCCCTGATGCTGCGATAGCTGTTCGCAACGCACCGGATCTCGACCCCGGTCTTGAGCGTGATCGACTCCGAATCGCAACTGACGATCTGCCGGGCGAGCCCAGGCCTCGAGCGCAGGATCGCATCGCACCAGTTGCGCACCACCGCCGCCTGGTCCTTGCTCACCGCCACGATCAAGACCCGGAGCGTCTCGCCCGGCGCCCGCGGCCAGGCAGGGTACAAGGCCTGATAGCAGCCGATCAGCCCCGCCGTGGCGGACTTCCGCCCGCGCCTGCCGACGACGACGAAGCTCTCAGTGACCGGATCGGAGGGCGGATCCCGGTCGCCAGCGCAGCGCCGGAACAGGTCGAGCTCGCTGGCCTCGAGAGGGACCGCGGCCAGGCACTTCAGGAACACACGCCAGGAACCCCACTCGGCAGCGTCGCCGAGCCAGGCGCTGAACGGGCCATCGAAGGCCTCGAGCACGTTCCGCGGGCGCGCCAACCCTAGATCGCCCTCGAACGGGGTGGTTTCGGGCCCGAACCGGCTCGGAAGAGCCCCGAACCCACCAGAACCAAAGCTCGAGCAGGCCAATTTCGAGTACTTGAGCGGTCGCTAATATTCATCAGACCAGCCCCGCTTCCTCGGCCTCGCGGCGGAGCGTCACGTCCTTCGCCACACGCCGCAGGCCGAGCGTGCGGAGGATACGCGACTGCGTGCCGGCAATAGCAACGTACGTCTCGATCTCGATCGTCTCGCCGCGCAGCAGGCGCTCTTCGATCTGATCGCCCAGCACCGCGAACCCCGAGACGCGCCGGACTAACTCCATCTGCGCCCGGGTCAGCTGGTCGGCGCCGCCGAGGTCTGACGCCAGCGCGCCAGCAGTCTCCCGGAACTTGATCGCCGGGCGCGTCCGGCCATCTACCGGCCCGACCTCGGGCAAGATCATCACCTTGCGAGCGCGTGAGTTGCCGTTGGCGCGACGCATTAGCTGAGCAAGTTCCCGACCAGTTCTCGCACCGGATTGCGCCTCTGAAATAGGCGCAAAACAGCCGCCTTGTCACCCTATTTCATCACCCCGGCGGATCCGCCGTGCCAGAAACGGCGCCTTCCGTCTTGGTTTCGGCCGCCCGGTGCATTGTCTGCACAGCAGTGCACCACCCGGAAACGCGCTCTCGGATCAAGGCAAGAGGGTTCGCAGGACGGCGGTCGGA
>JBKPDM010000170.1:0-2302 GCA_046727895.1 Pseudomonadota bacterium
CTTCATAGCAACCACATCTAGTGCCACGCCAAGCTCTACGGAGGAAGATATGGACCTGAAGAAAGAAGTTCGCCGGCGGATCGAAGAACTGACCCGCCTCGCCTACGAGCGCGGTTACCGTGACGGCGCGCAGTCCGCACTGGCTGAAATCGAGAAGGTCTCGGGTGAAGACCTCGCCGATCGGCTGAAGGAAACCCCGGCATCGCTCAAGGCGCTCGCGAAGGCCGCCGCCCCGCTTGCCCGCCGACGCGCCGCAGCCAAGAAGCCGAAGGTGCAGCAAGTGAAACCGAACGGCGCGGCGCCCAAGGCGGTGACGGTACAGCGCTGCATCCAAAGCCTGATAGCGTCCAGGGGCGAGGCGCGTCGTGACGAAATCCTGTTGGCCGCACGGGAGGAGAATCCCAAGATCACGAGCCAGGATGTGCACAACGGCATCCGGACACTGATCCGGCGCGCAGAGATCCGCGTCGATCCCAAAGAGACGAGCCGCCTGCTTCCTGCCGAAGGACGAAGAGAGCAGCCGTCGGCCAGCTAAGAAGACGACGAACGCGCCTGTCTTTGGGTCTGGGCCAGAGCATGCGCCAGCGGACGATCCGCCAAGCTGAGGCGGCTGGCCGGTCCGGCAGGCGCAGCGCAGGGATATGACGGCGTCATCAATTCCGCCCGTCGCCGTCATGAGTCTGTCAAGCGGCGCGGTTATCTGTCGTCGGCCAAAGAGACGCCGTCTGGAGGATTTGAGATGCAGGCAGGGCGGAAGCCGGAGCGGCGACAAGCGCTTCGGGAGGCTAAGCAAGCTGTGCGTGCGTACGCTCGCGATCCCTCGCAGGTGAATGCCGATGCAGTCGAAATGGCGTGGCGCAGGGTGCGACAGCTCGACGGCTTGGCGGAATGGCGTGAGGGGGGCTACGGTTGGTCCGTCTGTAGAGGGAGTGGCCCCCGTATCTTGAATGCTTGACAGGCGTCCATCACAAGATGTAGTCTTCGCCAAGCTCGAAGAGTGTGTGCGTGGCAGCCCGTTTTGGTCCCAGGCGGGCTTTTTCACTGGCCGAGGGCCGCGTTCCGATTGGCGCAAGTATAGGTCTCGTAACGCGTTGATGAATCTGGTTGTAGATCAGTAGTTGTGAGTCGATGTCATGATATCCAGAGGTCAACCGAGGGCGTGAATCGACGATCTAGTCCAGATCGTCTGGGTCCTTCCTTGACGAATACTGATACCGCTGTTCGCACCCACCCGTCGCACTGACAGCCTGAAAGCCGCAGAAATCCTAGACTT
This sequence comes from Pseudomonadota bacterium, assembly GCA_046727895.1. Classification (GTDB taxonomy): domain Bacteria; phylum Pseudomonadota; class Alphaproteobacteria; order Geminicoccales; family Geminicoccaceae; genus DATAOG01. The sequence continues at coordinate 1,274 of JBKPDM010000170.1, forward strand.
TTGAGCACTGAAGGGTGCGAACCTGGCCGTCGCACCCGTCGCACTCAGGGTCGCAGGCAATCGGCCGAAAGCCGCGGAATCCCTTGAGTTTTGGGCTGCGACGGGTGCAAACCAGGCGTCGCACCCCGTCGCACCCCAGATTCGCACCCACCCGTCGCACCCGGACCGCCTGTAAGCCGCAGTATTGCTGGAGTTTCGCGCCCTACGGGGGTGCGAACTTGGCCGTCGCACCCGTCGCACCCGTCGCACGAAGTTCGCATCGCCCGGCGCCGGCGCCGGCAACGACAGCCCCGAGGGACACCGTATGGGCCGAGATCAGGTTTCGCGGCGCTGCCGCCGTCTGCTCGAGCGGCTGAGCCAGCCGAGCTCGGCCGCGGGTCTGGCGGCGCTGCTCGCGCTGCTGGCGCCTCAGCTCGCCGAGCACGCGCCGGCGATCGTCGACCTGGCGCTCACCGTGATCGCGATCAGCGCCGCCATCGTGGCGATGGTCAAGTGCGAATGCCGCGACTGCAGCAATCGATGACGACGGCACCGCAGGGCACCGGACTGGCTGCGCTGGCGGATCGGATCGAGCTCTGGCCGATCGAGAAGCTGCGCCCGTACGAGCGCAACCCGCGCACCCACAGCGAGACGCAGGTCGACCAGATCGCGGCCTCAATGGTCGAGTTCGGCTGGACCAATCCAGTGCTGGTGGACGAGCAGGGCGGCATTCTCGCCGGTCACGGCCGGTTGCTGGCGGCGCGGAAGCTCGGCCTCGCCGAGGTGCCGGTGATCCGGTTCGAGCATCTCAGCGAGGCGCAGAAGCGGGCGTACCTGATCGCGGACAATGCACTTGCCTTGAACGCGGGATGGAGCGAGGAGCTGCTGGCCCAAGAGCTGGTGTGGCTGAGGGACGAGAGCTTCGATCTTGATCTGATCGGCTTTGACGCGACCGAGCTGGAGCGCCTCCTGGCGCTGGCGGACGGCGAGGCCGGCTCAGCCGAGGCCGAAGACGAGGTCCCGGAACCGCCCGAGGACCCGGTCAGCAAG
>JBKPDM010000171.1:0-10480 GCA_046727895.1 Pseudomonadota bacterium
GTCTCGGTTTACAGCGGATGTACCCGACGGGGACTTGCGAGATCGACTGGATCAGCTGTCGATTTGCCAACGACCGAGGATACCAACTGTTGCACAATGGAATGTTTCTGAGTGGGATGCAGATTTCTGGGCGAACGATGAGGATGAAGAGACATATTTGAAGTTATTCCATCTTATATTTCCAGGAGCTGAAGCTGATAACAGGAAGCAGAACAATCGCATCGCCGATGTCGGACATCTCCTCGGCCACATGCATTCGAAGAGGGATATTTTCGTAACCCGCGATGGAGCGGTGCTCAACCAAGCGAAGCCTCTCTTATCAGAGTTCGGGATCTTAGTCATGAGGCCGGACGAGGCCCTGAAACATTGCATCGCAGTGCAAAATGGATAGCGTTCGGTGGCAGCTGCCGCCGCGCCCCCGCAGCACTCCCGTCTGCCGGCTCGCATGACCACGCTGTCTCCGGACGCCGCGGCCAGTAGCCGGGCGTATCTTCTGCTCAGCCTGACCGCGCTCTGCTGGGGAGCCAATGCGATCTTCGGGCGCCTCGCCGTCGGCGAGATCTCGCCCATGGCCCTGGTCACGCTGCGCTGGCTGGGCGCGCTCGGCCTGCTCGGGGTGTTCGCCCACGCCCAGGTCCGGCGCGACTGGCCGGCCATCCGCCCCGCCTGATGTTCGTATCGGCCATGGGGGCGCTCGGCTTCACCACGTTCAATGCGCTCTACTACGTCGCTGCCCATTCGACCACGGCCGTGAACATCGGGATCATCCAGGGCTCGGTCCCGATGTTCGTTCTGGCCGGCGCGCTCGCGATCGATCGGACTCCGGTCGCCGGCGTGGAGATCGCCGCGGTGCTCGTGACCATGCTCGGCGTGGTCATCGTCGCCTGCGGGGGCGAGCTCGCGCGGCTGGCGACGTTCAGGCTCAACTTCGGCGATCTCCTGATGATCGCCGCCTGCGCCCTTTACGCCGGCTATACGCTGGCACTCCGCCGCCGCCCGCCGGTCTCCGCGCTCGGTCTGTTCACCGTGATGGCGGGCGCCGCGTTCCTGGCCTCGCTGCCGCTCGTGCTGACCGAGGCGGCGCTCGGCCGGTTCCGGTGGCCGACCCCGACCGGAGGGGTCATCCTGGCCCTGGTCACGCTGTTCCCATCCTTCCTGGCGCAGATCTTCTTCATCCAGGGCGTGGCGCTGATCGGCCCGAGCCGGGCGGGGGTATTCGTCAACCTGGTGCCGGTGTTCGCCACGATCATGGCGCTCCTCGTCCTCAAGGAGCCCTTCGAGCCGTTCCACGCCATCGCACTCTGCCTGGTCCTTGGCGGGATCTGGCTGTCCGAGCACGGTAAGGCGACCTCATGGCGTGGGCCGCGGCGTCGTCGGGCGCCGTCAGCGCGCGTCGAGCTTTTCGGCGAGCCAGGTCTTGATCAGCGACTGATAGGGAACGTCGCGCTTGTGGGCGGCCACCTTGATCCGCTCGAGCAGGCTCACCGGCAGGCGAAGCGAGATCGAGGTCGTCGAGGGTCTGAGGTTCGGTAGCCGCGCGCGCTCGGCTCTGCTCCAGTCGACGTGCCCGGTCGAGTCGCGGCTCTCCCAAAAGCACCGTTCCTCCGCCTCGCCCTCGAAGGTGGGGATTGGCTCAGCTCTCTTGCGCATAGCGTGCCCTCGCCCTGCGGCCCAGGTAGCGTCGGCTGGATCTAGATGCGGTAATCGGGCCGCCCCGCCGCCTCGCGAACTCTGCGATGAGAAACACTGGCGAAAGCAGGGCGATGATGATCTCGCCCGGTCGCATCGACTTCGAGAGAAAATATTCGCGAAGTCCGGTCCGCGTGACGATGTGCCTGAGCCGGCGCTTCTTCTTCTTGTCGGGCCGGGGATCGTTGAAGTTGTCGCTCTTGCTGGTGCCCTGGATCGCAATCATCGGGAAGAGGGCGTAGGTTCCCGGCAGCTTCGCGTAGGCCGAATCGACCCCCTTGCCGGCGAGCCGGCTCTTCGGTACGCCCGGCGAGCCCCATGGGTGATCGCGCAGCCATTGCAGCAGGCGTGGGCTCGCGATGTAGGCGTGCGAGCAGGCCGAAGACGTGCGCAGCACGCTGCGCGCTGCGAAGTAGGCCGAGAGCGGCCAATGGCCCAGGAAAAAGATCGTCCAGTCCGGCGGCAGCTCCTCCAGCGCGCGCGCGATCGTTCTGACGGTCCGCGGGCGAACGCGACGACTGAACACCACGTCGTCCTCGAAGATCAAAGTCCGCGCGCAGCCTCGCTCGAGCGCGTCCATCCCGACGATGCGGTGCGATTCCCAACTCCCCGCGAAGCCTTTCTGCGGATGCCTGTCGGGCCGGTAGAAGATGACGTGCTGGCAGAGGCCGACCTTGTGAAACTGGGCCGACGCCTCGGCGACGCGATCGTCGCGGGTCTTGAGCGAGATGCAGTATACAGCGTCGAGAAACGACCAGTCGAGCGCCTCGCTCGGCTTCCTGATCGAGCCATTGCAGTACGGGCAGGTCGGATCCGATGGACAGGGGTGATACACCGGCGGATCCGGAGTCTCGACGCGATCGGGAGCGCTCATGGCAGGTCACATTTCGGTAAAGTCGCCGCGTACTGCATGCGGCTCTCCGGGTCGGGCGGGGTCAACTTCGCGCCCGGGTGCGCGAGCCCTGATGTAAGCCCTGATGACCGGTCGTCCAAGCACCGGAAGCTGCTCCCGGCCACGAAGCCGTCCCTGATCGAGTCGGCAATGCCCTGGAACAGCCAGCGGCCATAGCGACCGACCTGGTAGATCCCTCTGTCCTGCAGAAGGCGAAGCGCCTCGGCCTTCCAGCTCGAGCCCGGCCATGACCAGGTATAGGCGACATCGATCCAGGTGGGATGCACGACCTCGGCTCGGCCGATGAAGCCCCACTCTCGAAGCTCTTCGACCGTCTTGCCGCTGTACTCTTCGATCGCCGCATCGGGCGGTCGCGCGCCACCGGAGAACGACCGCTCGACGTAGATGCTGATCCGGTCTCCGGCGCGCCCCGCCGCTGCGGGCAGGAAGCTCGGATCGACGTTGCTGTAGAACCCGACCCTGTGGAACCCGGCCTCGGAATGCGGAATGTACAGCCAGTGGTCGTCCGGGCATGCGGCGCCCTTGGTGGCGCCGATGTTGAGCACCAGGACGGAGGTGAACGGATCCGGCCTCGCCTCAGTCGACAACCCCGCCATCTCCATCACCCGATTGAGGGGCAGGGTCGACAGCAGGGTCTGAAAGCGCCGCGCGCTGCCGTCGGCAAAGATGATCGCCCGGTCATCGAGGTCGATCTGCGCCACGCGGCGCTCGAATTCCACCCGACAGCGCGCGGCCATGCGCCGGGCCAGGAGATCCAGGCCGCCTTGAGGATAGACGAAGAAAGTATTGTAGCCGACGGCGGGCGTATCATCGAAGGCACCGCGCAATACAAGGGAAAGATCCACTGGCGATTTGTAGGCGTCCTGGGGCGCGATCTCGCCGTATAGCCCGGCGGTATAGAGTTCATGAAACGGCGCGAAGAACAGCCGATTCAGGCTCGCGCCGAAATTCTTTGCGAGCCAGTCCGCCATCGTCGAGCCGGGCTCGCCCGGTCGCGCCATTTCATCGAGCGCTGCGAGGGCGAGTGGTCGCTCGAGGCAACGCAGATGGTTCTGGAGCGGGTATGGGACATATTGACGGGTATTCGGGAAGAACACCGAGGAGCGCCTCGCGTAGCGCGCCACCGGCGTGAGGCGGTCGATGAAGTCCAGAATCGTCGGATCGCCGCCGAACAGCCAGTGGCCGCCGCCGTTCTCGAACCGATAGGCGTCATCGTCGGCAGGACGTTGCGCGAGCGGCAGGCCGTCGCCTGGGGCCATGTAGTAAGAGCAGCAGATGCCGCCCGGATGTGCGGCCGCTTCGAGCACGGGAAGTCTCGACGCCATGCCGGCGGCGAGACCGGTCATGCCGGCTCCAAGAATGAGAGCCCGGTCGTTCATGCTGCCCGTCTGACACTGCAGATAGCGGCGTTACCTCAGTAACTCGCGTTCAGACTATGCCTCGGCTCGCCGACCGGCAATAGATCGCTCGGAGGACCAGTCTGCTTTCCAGCTAAACCGTAAGTGTCGGCAAGACGCGCTCCAGCTCGGACCGAAGATGCTCGTGCTGCCGCGGTAGCTTGAGGTGGCGACCTAGCTCGGCGACCGGCTCGTCGACCGCGAAGCCGGGCTCCTCGGTCGCGATCTCGAACAGCACCCCGCCGGGCGAGCGAAAGTAAATCGAGTAGAAATAGTTGCGATCGATCTGCGGCGTGACGTTGTAGCCGGCCGCGACCAGACGCGCGCGCACTTCCATCTCCGCCGCCCGATCGACGACCGAGAAGGCCACGTGGTGGACGCTGCCGGCGCCCTGTGCGGCGCGTCCGGCACCGGGCTGAAGCGCGATGTCGACGAGGCGCGCTTGCCGGGCGTGCGGGGATGCGTAACGATGGGTGCCATCCTCCTCGCCCACCGGCTGGTAGCCGAGCAGATCGACCAGCAGAGCGGCCGTCGGCTCGTGCTCGGCGAGGCTGAGCGTGACGCCGTGGAAGCCGCGGATCGCCACCTCGGCGGGGATCTCCTCGGTCGTCCAGGGCGCGCGGTCGTCGTCCGGCGTCGGGACCACGAGGGCGAAGCGGAGGCCGTCCGGGTCCTGGCGCAGCAACGCCTCTTCGCCGAAGCGCCTGCTCGGGCCGCTGAACGGGGCACCGGCGGCTTCGAGACGCTGCCGCCAGAATCGGAGGCTGCCGGCCGGCACCGCGAACTGCGTGAGCGAGGCCTCGCCGACCCCGGCGCGACCGCGCGCCGCGTGCTCCCAGGCGAAGAAAGTCAGCACGGTGCCGGGCGTGCCGACCTCATTGCCATAGTAGAGGTGATAGACGCCCGGATCGTCGAAATTGACGGTCTTCTTGACGAAGCGGAGGCTGAGCACCTTGGTGTAGAAGTCGAGATTGCGCTGGGCCGGCCCGCTGATTGCGGTAATGTGGTGGATGCCATTGATGGTCGGGCTCATCGTTGCGGTCTCCTCGCTCCACAAGCTCGATCAGCAAATGGCCCCGGCGGGCGGAGGCAGCAATCTGGTTCGAGATCAACACACAGTCCGCCGGACCGCGACAATCTCGCGCGGCGCGCGTCACACCCGCTCGATGATCATGGCGATGCCCTGACCGACCCCGATGCACATCGTGCAAAGCGCATAGCGTCCCCGACGCCGGCGGAGTTCGTAGGTGGCGGTCGCGACGAGGCGCGCGCCGCTCATGCCGAGCGGATGACCCAGCGCGATCGCGCCGCCGTTCGGATTGACCTGTTCAGCGTCGTCGGGAAGGCCGAGTTCCCGAAGCACGGCAAGCGCCTGGCTGGCGAAGGCTTCGTTCAGCTCGATCACGGCCATGTCGTCGAGCCGCAGGCCGGTCCGCTCGAGCAGCTTGCGGGTCGCGGGCACCGGCCCCATGCCCATGATGCGCGGCGGAACGCCAGCGGTGGCCATGGCGACCACGCGCGCCAGCGGCTCGAGCGCCTGGGCCTTGGCCGCCGCCTCGGAAGCGACGATCAGGGCAGCGGCGCCATCGTTGATGCCCGAGGCGTTGCCCGCGGTCACGGAACCTCCCGCGCGGAACGGGGTCGGCAGCGCGGCGAGCTTCTCGAGGGTCGTTTCGGGCCGCGGATGCTCGTCCCGGTCGACGATCCGCGGCGCGCCCCGCGTCTGCCGAACCTCGACTGGAACAATCTCCTCGGCCAGCCGGCCGGCCCGGATCGCGGCCGTGGCCCGCTCCTGTGAGCGGAGCGCGAAACCGTCCTGATCCTGGCGCCGGATCTGGAAGTCCTCGGCGACGTTCTCCGCCGTCTCGGGCATCGCGTCGATGCCGTACTGCGTCTTGAGCAGGGGATTGACGAAACGCCAGCCGATGGTCGTGTCGTAGAGCTCGGCGCGGCGCGAGAACGGGCTCTCCGCCTTCGCAAGCACGAACGGTGCACGGCTCATGCTCTCGACCCCACCGGCAATCACGAGGCCAGCCTCGCCGGCCTTGATCGCCCGTGCCGCGCTGCCGACCGCGTCCATCCCTGAGCCGCAGAGGCGATTGATCGTCACGCCCGGCACGGTCTCGGGCAGGCCCGCGAGCAGCGACGCCATATGCGCGACGTTGCGGTTGTCCTCGCCCGCCTGGTTGGCGCAGCCCAGGATCACGTCGTCGACCGCCGCCTGGTCCAGCCTCGGGTGGCGGGCGAGCAGCGTCCGGATCGGCACCGCCGCCAGATCGTCCGCGCGCATGGCGGCGAGCGCCCCGCCATAGCGGCCGATCGGGGTGCGCACGGCAGCGCAGATGAAGGCTTCGGGCATGATCGGTCGTTCTCCATCAGGGCGCTCGCCTTGCGTCGAGACTCACGCTTCGCGAGCGTGCGGTCCCTCTCATCGCGCCTCGAACCATAGCAAAGCCGCCGGGCCGCCCGCCAGCGCGCAGCCGCGGCCACCGCTTCGGGCGGAGTTTCACACAGCGCCTTGGCCAGCGCCCGTCCGGTCGCCATAATCGCGCCCCCGCAACCGCGCGCCGCCGGACTCGGGGAGAGGCCTCATGTCATCACCGAACACTTACGAGCTGTTCGCGATCAAATATGCCCACATCGACCGTGCGGCGGTCGACAATTTCGTCTTCCGCGACGACGTCCACGAGGGCCCCGGGCCGCTCGACTTCTTCCTCTGGGTGGCACGCTCGGCCGAGCGGACCTTCGTGATCGACACCGGCTTTAGCGAGGAAACCGGCCGGCGGCGCGATCGCAGGGTCCTGCGCGATACCAAAGACGGCCTCGCCGCGCTCGGCATCGACGCCAGCCACGTCGAGAACGTGATCATCACCCATCTGCACTTCGACCATGTCGGCAACTTCGGGATCTTTCCCCGCGCGACCTTTCACCTCCAGGACCGCGAGATGGCCTATGCGACCGGCCGCTACATGGGCCACCAGCGCCTGCGCATGCCGTTCGATGTCGAGAACGTCACCGGCATGGTGCGCGAGCTGTACCGCGGGCGGGTCGCCTTCCACGACGGCGACGAGGAGCTCGCCTCCGGGATCAGTCTGCACCTGGTCGGCGGCCACAGCCACGGCCTGCAGTTCGTCCGCGTGCGCACCGAGCGCGGCTGGGTCGTGGTCGCCTCGGACGCCGCCCATTTCTACGCCCACGTGGCGACCGGCAACCCGTTCCCGATCGTGCTCCACGTCGGCGAGATGCTGGAGGGACACCGCAAGTGCCGCCGTCTCGCCGACAGCGAGCAGCACATCGTCCCCGGGCACGATCCGCTGGTGATGCAGCGCTATCCGGCGCCCTCGGCCGAGCTCGAGGGCATTGCCGTGCGCCTCGACGTGGCGCCGCGCGACTGATCCGCGAACAGAGACCGTCGGCTACTGCACCACAGCGGTGCCGAACAGCGCGTTGGGCAGGATCAGCGAGATCCATGGCACGTAGGTGATGATGATCAGGAAGGCGATCAGCACCGAGAGCCACGGCAGCGCGGCGCGCAGGACCTCGACCACGCTCAGGTTGGTGATGCCGGCGGTCACGAACAGGTTGAGACCGACCGGCGGCGTCACCATGCCGATCTCCATGTTGACCACCATGATCACGCCGAGATGGATCGGATCGATGCCAAGCTAGGTGGCAATCGGGAACAGGATGGGCGCGAGGATCAGGATGATCGCCGAGGGCTCCATGAAATTGCCGGCGATCAGCAGGAGGATGTTGACCACCAGCAGGAACTGCCAGGGCGCGAGCCCCGCCTCGATGATCGTCCTGGCGATGGTCTGCGGGATCTGCTCAGTGGTCAGCACGTGCGCGAACAGGAAGGCGTTGGCGATGATGAACAGGAGCATCACAGTCACCCGCCCGCTGTCGAGCAGCACCCGCGGCACATCCTTGAAGCCCATGTCGCGATAGACGAACAGCGCCACCAGGAAGGCGTAGACGGCAGCGACCGCGGCGGCCTCGGTCGGCGTGAAGATGCCGCCGTAGATGCCGCCGAGGATGATCACGATGAGCAGGAGCCCCCAAATCGCACGGCGGCCGGTGGTGAGCACCTCGCTCCAGCTCGCCGGCTCCTGGCGCGGCAGATTCTGGATCCGGGCGACCACGTAGATCGCCGCGATCAGCATCAGGCCCAGCAGGATGCCGGGGATCACGCCCGCCATGAACAGGCGGCCGATCGAGCTGTCGGTGGCCGCGGCGTAGACCACCATGACGATCGAGGGCGGGATCAGAATGCCGAGCGTGCCGGCGTTGCAGATCACGCCGGCGCCGAACCGGAGCGGATAGCCGATCTTGGTCATGCCGGCGATCACGATCGAGCCGATCGCCACCACGGTCGCCGGCGACGAGCCGGACACCGCGGCGAACAGCATGCAGGCCATCACTCCCGCGATCGCGAGCCCGCCGCGCAGATGCCCGACGCAGGCGACCGCGAAGTTGATCATCCGCCTCGCCACCCCCCCGGTGGTCATGAACGTCCCGGCCAGAATGAAGTAGGGGATCGCCAGCAGCGTGTAGGCTTCCGAGGTCTGCCAGAACTTGAGCGACAGCGAGGCGAGGCTGTCGTTGGCGAACAGGAGGATGGTCAGCACACTCGCGAGGCCGAGCGAGATCGAGATCGGGATGCCGAGCAGCATGAATACGAACAGTGAGACGAACAGGAACGCCGTGGTCATGGCGTCGACTTGGCCGATCCGGGCGTGGCGTCCTCCTCCCCGGGCGCCAGCAGCCCCTGCTCGTGCAGCACCTCGGCCGCCTCATCCGCCAGCTCGAAGCCCGCGGCCTCTCCCCTGACGATCGCGACCGCCTGCTCGAGCAGCCGGATGCCGAGCAGCACGAAGCCGATCGGCAGGATGATAGTGAGCAGCCAGCGCTTCATCGGAATGTCCTCGGCGGTGATGCCGAGCTTCATCAAACGCTCGATGTAACCCCAGGAGCCGTAAACCATCAAACCGGCATAGAGCAGGCAGAGCGCGATCGCGAGCAGGCCCACCACACGCCGGGTGGCGGGCGGCAGCGCCTTGACCAGCAGATCGATGCCGATGTGGGCGTGCACCCGCACGCAGTAAGAGGTGCCGAACAGGATCAGCCAGCCGAACAGGTAGGTCGTCGCTTCGAGGGCCCAGACGAAACCCGAATTGAAGCCGTAGCGCAGCACCACCTGGGTGAAGGTCAAGATCGTCATGGCAGCAAGGAGGAGGGCGATCAAGCCCTCCTCCACGTGCTCCCAGGCCCGACGGAGCATCGCTTGGTTGGCGCGGCGTCAGGTCAGCTTGCGGTGTTCGCAGCCTTGGCCGCGTCGATCAGATCCTGGCCGATGTCGCCGCTGAACTGATCCCAGACCGGCTGCATCGTCTTGACCCACTGGGCCCGCTGATCGGGCGTGAGCTCGATGATCTCCGAGGTGCCGGCCTGGATGATCTTCTGCTTGTCCTGCTGGTTCAGCTCCTCAGCCAGCTGATTCACCTTCGGTGTCACCTCGTCCATGATCTTCTCGAGCTCGGTGCGCACGTCGTCAGGGAGGCCATTCCAGAAGTCCGAGTTCGTGACGACCATGTAATCGAGCAGACCATGGTTGGTTTCGGTGATGTATTTCTGCACCTCGTTGAACTTCTGCGTGTAGATGTTCGACCAGGTATTCTCCTGGCCGTCGACGGTGCCGACCTGCAGCGCCTGATAGACTTCGGCGAAGGCCATCTTCTACGGATTGGCCTTGAGCGCCTCGAACTGGGCGAGCAGGACGTCGGACGCCTGGATGCGGAACTTCAGCCCGGCGGCGTCCTCCGGGACCCGCAGCGGCTTGTTGGCCGAGAGCTGCTTCATGCCGTTGTGCCAGTAGCCGAGCCCGAGATAGCCCAGGTCCTCCATCGAGCGAAGCAGCTCTTTGCCGGCTTCGCTTTGCTGGAAGCGGTCGACCGCGCCGATGTCATTGAACAGGAAGGGCAGGTCGAACACCTGGAGTTTCTTGGTGAACTTGTCGAACTTCGAGAGCGAGGGCGCGATCATCTGCACGTCGCCGAGCGCCAGCGCCTCCATCTCTTTGGCGTCGCCGAATAGCTGCGAGTTCGGATAGACCTCAACCCTGACCTTGCCGGGCAGCCGCTCCTCGGCGAGCTTCTTGAACATGAGCGCGCCCTGCCCCTTGGGCGTGTTCTCCGCCACGACGTGGCTGAACTTGATGACGATCTCGGCGAAAGCCGGGGCGCCGGTCAGCCCCAGGACCATCGCCAGCCCGAGGGCGGCCGCCGTTGAAATCCATGACCGCATGATGATCTCCCTTCGTTTGGCGACCCTACCGCCGTGGCGGCGCCTCGCCTCATCGCCTTCCCATTGACCGCGAATGCAACACGGAAGCGCACGGCGGGTCAAGGCGCCGTTCGGTCGCATCCTGCGGCGCCGGCGGGCGGTGTAAGGTTTGCGCCGGGCAACAATCGGAGACGGGAAG
>JBKPDM010000172.1:0-5792 GCA_046727895.1 Pseudomonadota bacterium
GGCTGCGGAAGGCGCGCGGCGACAGCCCGAAATGGGCGCGAAAGCTGCGCGAGAGCACCGCGGGCGAGGAGAGACCGCAGGCGGCTGCGATGTCCTGGATCGGCATGTCGCCATAGAACAGGTGATTGCGCGCCGCCTGGAGGCGCAGCTTGAGATAGTAACGCATCGGGGTGTCGCCGAAGCGCTCGCGGATCAGGCGCTCGAGCTGGCGGACCGATATGCCCGCGCGCGCGGCGAGCTCCGCAGCTCCGAGCGGCACGTCGATGTTCTGCTCCATGGCCCGAACGATGCGACCGAGCCTGGGATCGACGTGACCGAAGGCGTCATCGGCCGAGACCCGCTGCTGCTCGGCCTCGCGCCGGATGTGGCCGTGGACGTAGCCGTTGGCGACGATCTGAGCGAGGTCGCGGCCATGCTTCAAGCCGATCAGGTGGAGCATCATGTCGAGGGTCGCAACGCCGCCGGCGCAGGTCATCCGGTTGCGGTCGACGACGTAGAGCTGCTCGCTCACCGCGAGATCGGGGTAGTGCTCGCGGAAGAGCGCGATCGCTTCCCAGTGCAGGGTGGCCTGGTAGCCGTCCAGGAGGCCCGCGGCGGCCAGGGCGAAGGTGCCGGTATCGAGCGCGCCGAGCAGCGCGCCGTGCCGGGCGAGACGGCGCAGCCAGTTGAGCAGGTCCTTGGTGACGGGCTGGGTCGGCCGGTTGCCGGCGCAGACGATCACGGTCGGAAAGAACGGCACCTCCGCGAGCGCGCGCTCGACCGCCAGGGTCATGCCGTTGCCGGCTGGCACGGGCGCGCCATCGACCGAGAACAGATGGGTGCTGAACAGCCGCCGCCCGGCGTTCTGGTTGGCGACCCGAAGGCTCTCCAGCGCCAGTATCAGAGCGTAAATCGGGAATTCGGGCAGCAACAGGAAACCAACCCGCTCGGGATGCTCCTCAGGCCGTCGCGGCCGATCCGCTGCGTCTGCCGGTACCATCGAACGTGGTCGTCGAAGCTCATGCTTCGGGGCGGACTGAAGCGCCCATGATCAAGTCGATGTCGGCCAGTGTCAATTGCGGCTGCCGCCTGCATGCCATAGTTGCGCGGTGCGGCGGGTCACCCGGACGCGTCACCGACCAAGGGCCTGCCGGCACCCTTTGGTGTGCGGCAGGCCCGTGCCGGATGGGCCGGAATGGATTCCGAGCGAGCCAAGCAGCGACTGCAGGGCTGCTACATCACGGTGCCGACGATGTTCCGCGATCCGGAGCTCGAGCTGGACGTCGCCGCAACGCGCCGCAACGTGAGCTTCCTGATCGAGCGCGGCATCGACGCCAGGTACGGGACGCTGCTCGCGGGCGGCGCGGCGGGCGACTTCTCGGCCATGACCTTCGATGAACGGGTCGAGGTGGCCGAGGCAGTGGTCGCCGAGGCCGACGGCAGGGTCCCGGTCGCGATGGGGGCGCAGACCACCAGCACTTTGGAGCTGAAGCGCCTGGCCAGGGCGGCCGCGGCGATCGGGGCCGAGTTCATTCAGGTCTCGTGCCCGTTCTACTTCGCCCACACCGAGGGCGACTTCTACGAGTACGTCGCCGAGGCGGCCGTCGCGGCCGACATCGGCATCATCATCTACAACACCTTCTGGACCAGCGCCGGCGTGTCCTTCCGCATGGTCGAGAAGCTGATCGAGATTCCGAACGTGGTCGGGCTGAAGTGGGCCTGCCCGCGCACCGATGCCATGGAATTCGAGGATGTCGTGTCGACCTTCGCCGGGCGGCTGACCATCATCGACAACCATCTCATGTTCGCTCAGAGCCACATGCTGGGCGCGCGGGCATTCGAGGTTCACTTGTGCAACTACTGGCCGGAGTGGGGCATCCGCCTGATCGACCACCTGGAGGCCGGACGCTATCGTGACGCACAGCTGGCCCTGGTGCGGGAGGCGATGCCGTTCTACAAGCTCTGGGTCGAGATCGAGAAGAGCTACACCAGCGGCGACGGTTACCTGGACAAGCTCTGCATGGAGCTGATCGGGCTCGACTCCAGTCGCTGCCGACCGCCGACCCGCGACGTGCGTGAGCTGTACCGCGAGCGCTGCCGGCGTATGCTGCTCGAGACCGGCGTGCCGGGCGTGCTGCCGGCGTGAGACCAGGGGAGGGCCAGGTGACCACGTTGATCCGCCTGTCCGATCAGGACAATGTCGCGGTCGCGGTGAAGAACATCGCGCAAGGCGCGAAGCTCGAGATCGACGGGCTGACCCTGATCGCGCTCGATCCGATCCCCTTCGCCCACAAGATCGCGCTTCGTGCGATCGAGAAGGACGAGCGGGTGTTCAAGTACGGGGTGCCGATCGGCCGCGCCAAAGTGGCGATCGAAGCAGGCCGGCACGTCCACGTGCACAACATCCGCAGCGATTACGTCAACAACGAGGTCGACTTTTTCGAGGATGCCGCTGTTGAGGAGCCAGCGCAAGAAGCCCGCGAGGGAGTGACGCCATGATGCTGGGCTACGAGCGCGAGGATGGGTGCAAGGGCATCCGCAACTACGTCCTGGTCGCCTATCTGGTCGAGTGCGCGCATCACGTCGCGCGCGCCATCGCTGCGCCCTTCGAAGAGGACGGCGCGCAGCTGATCGGCTTTCCCGGCTGCTACCCGAACGCCTATGCGCAACGCATGATGGAGGCGTTCTGCACGCATCCGAACGTCGGCGCAGTGCTGGTCATCTCGCTCGGCTGCGAGCAGTTCAACCGGCCGCGGCTGATCGAGATCATCGAGGCCTCGGGCCGCCCGTGCGAGCTCCTGGTGATACAGAATTACAGAAGACCGGCGGCACGCGCGCGACCATCCAGGCCGGGCGGGAGTGGGTACGGGACGCCCTCGGCGACATCGCGGGCGTTCCCCGGGTTCCGCTCGAGGTCGGCGACCTGATCGTCGCGACCGAATGCGGCGGCTCGGACGCGACCAGCGGGCTCACCGCGAACCCGGCGATCGGGATCGCCTGCGATCACGTGATCGAGGCGGGCGGCGCCGCGATCTTCGAGGAGCTGGGCGAGTTGTTCGGCTGCGAGCAGCACATGGTGCAGCGCGCGCTTACCCCGGCCCTCGGCGACGAGATCCTGAGGGCCATGGCAAAGGCGACCCGCCACTACGCCGCGCTCGATCAGTCGAGCTTCGGCGGCGGCAACATCACCGGGGGCCTCTCGACGATCGAGGAGAAGTCGATCGGCGCCTACGCCAAGAGCGGCACCAAGCCGATCGCGGGCCTCCTGAAGCCCGGCGTGCTGCCGCCCCGGCCCGGCCTCTACCTGATGGACATGGTGCCCGATGACGAGACCAGGTGGGGCTTCGCCAACATCAACGATAACGCCACAATCGTCGAGCAGATCGCCTGCGGCGCGCACATCGTGCTGTTCTCGATCGGCCGTGGCTCGGTCGTCGGCTCGGCGATCTCGCCGGTGATCAAGATCTGCGCCAATCCCGAGACCTACCGGCGCCTCGCCGAGGACATGGACGTCGATGCTGGCCGCATTCTCGAGGACCGCGGCACGCTCCAGGAAGTGGGGCTCGAGATCTTCGACCTTGTTCGCCAGGTGGCCGCCGGCCACCCCACGAAGTCCGAGGCGCTCGGCCACCAGGAGTTCATCCTCGGCTACAAGTCGTTCGAGCCGCTCGGGCCGTCTTGCCTGCCGGTTTGAGAGCCGGACCGGGAGGCGACCCCGAGCCGGGTTGTCAGCGGAGGGACCAGCGTGGTCCCCAAGAACAGGGAGGTCAGGGTCCGATGATCAGAAGCACCAATTCAGCCCGGGCGTGGGCGCTCGGGCGGCGGGCGTTGCTCGGCGCGATCCTCATGATCGTAGCGGCGTTCGGAGCCGCGCAGGAGGCGTCTGCGCAGAAGCTCGACAAGGTGACGCTGCGCACCAACTGGCTGTTCTACGGCTCGCACGCGATCTTCTTCCTCGGCATCGATCGCGGCTACTACGCCGACGAGGGCATCGATCTGGTGGTCAAGCAGGGCAACGGCTCGTCGAACGCCGTCCGCCTGGTCGCCAACAAGGACAGCGATTTCGCCTACGGCTCCTCGGCGACGATGATGAACCTCGCCGCGCAGGGGGCGCCGGTGATCTCGGTCGCGGTCATCGACGCCCAGGGCACCGAGGCAATCCTCGTCCGCCCGGACGCCGGCGTGAAGGACATCAAGGACCTCGAGGGCAAGAAGATCATGACCACGGCCGGGGCGGGCGTGAACACCTTCTTCCCGGTCGTGGCCAAGAACGCGGGGCTCGACATGAGCAAGATCGAGCTCGTCAACGTCGCCGAGGGTGCTCTGGTCAGCAGCTATCTCCAGAACCTCGCGCCGGCGATCCTTGGCGGCATCGACGACAAGCCCGCCGAGATCGTCGCCAACGGCGGCCAGGAGCCGGTGATTTTCCCGTACAGCGACTACGGCGTCTATCAGCCCGGCTACTCGATCGTCGCGCGCAAGGACATGGTCGCCGAGAACCCGGATCTGGTCGGGCGATTCGTGCGCGCGACCCTCAAGGCAACCCAGGCCGCGAAGGACGATCCGGACGCCGCTATCCAGTCGCTGATCAACTGGTCGGCCTCGGTCGAGGATCAGAAGGACCAGGCGCGGCGTGTGCTCGACGTCACGCTCTCGGTGCTCGAGTCGCCCAACGGCAAGGGCAAGCCGCTCGGCATGCATATTGAGAAGGACTGGCAGAGTGCGCTCGAGCTGCTGAAACAGTACAAGGACCTGCAGACCGACATGGCGGCCTCGGACTTCTACACCAATCAGTTCGTGCCCGGCGCGATGTAGACGGGCGCGAAGGACGGCGGGGCCGGGCCGGTCGCCGCGGGCCTCGCCCGCCCGCCCCATCCGACGCTGTGCCGGGCCGATGAGCGTCTCGGTCGAGCTGAAGAACGTCACCAAGGTCTACGAGTCGCGGACCGGGCCGGTGCATGCCTTCGGCCCGGTCGATCTCGCCGTCGAGGAGACACGCTTCGTTGCTCTGGTCGGCCCGTCCGGCTGCGGCAAGAGCACACTGCTCCTGATGGGCCTGCTCGAGGGCAGCGCGGGCGAGATCCGCGTCGCGGGCGCGCCCGTGCGCGGGCCGCAGACGAACATGGGTATGGTCTTTCAGAACCCGGTCCTGGTCGACTGGCGGACCGTGCTCGGCAACGTGCTCCTGCAGATCGACCTCCGCGGCCTCCGCCGGCGCGACTTCCTCGACCGGGCGCAGGCGCTGCTGGCCTCGGTCGGGCTTGCTGAGTTCGCTGGCCGGCACCCCTACGAGCTCTCGGGCGGCATGCAGCAGCGGACTGCGTTCTGCCGCGCCCTGATCCATGACCCGCCGCTGATCCTGATGGACGAGCCCTTGGGCGCGCTCGATGCCATGACCCGCGAACAGCTGCGTGCCGACCTCGAGCGGCTCTGGATGCAGACCGGCAAGACCGTGCTCCTGGTCACCCATTCAATCGAGGAGGCGGTGCAGCTCTCGGACCGGGTGATCGTGATCTCGCCGCGTCCGGGTGTCATCGTTCGCGACGTCTCGATCGAGCTGCCCCGGCCGCGCACCCTCGATGTCTGCGACAGCGAGGCGTTCCACGAGCACGTCGCGGACATCAAGCGGATCTTTCTGAGCTATGGGGTGATCTGAGGCGATGGCAGGCGGGCTAGACGGAACTTTGCCCGTGTTTTGAGCTAAGTGGCTGATATGGTTCGATATCGGCCCGAGTATGTAGTCATAATATGGCCGTTAGTTTGCTTGACATGTGGGGCGTTATGTGATCAGATGTGCGCATGTACGTCGCGGT
>JBKPDM010000173.1:0-4712 GCA_046727895.1 Pseudomonadota bacterium
GATCGCCGCATAGTGCTCCATGGCTGTCCCTCCGTGCCGATGTTTGGGGCCGACCTTCGGACCCCGTTCCACCATTACCGTGAGGGACAGCCGCCTCTCCGAGAAGGCCGAGGCGGCGGGGCGGCCCGATTACCGCATCTAAGACGCGCCGCGCGCCTGAAACGTTCCTTGTGCTGATCGAGAAATGGCCCGCCGGGAGGGCGTCGTGTCGAGCGGCTGGAACGCGGTCGCGTCGTCTGGCCCTCGGTGCAGGAGGGCGCGATCATCCTGACGAGCGCCCGGCTCACCGAATCACACCAACGCGGGACACAAGTCTGTGAGGAGTCTTGACGTGCGTTGCCAGAGCTCTGTTTTTCCCAGCAAGCCGTTTCATCGATCGGCGAAGCGGTGGGCCCTGATGGAGGACGCCGATGTCGCGCATGCGTGCGGTTCAGGTGAAGAGCGCCAACGGGCCGTTCGAGCTGGTCGAACGCGATATCCCGGATCCGGCGGCGCGCCAGGTCCGGATCAAAATCCAGGCTTGCGGCGTATGCCACAGTGATTCCTTCACCAAGGAGGGCCTGTTCCCCGGCATCCAGTATCCACGGGTCCCGGGCCATGAAGTCGTGGGGATCGTCGATCGGGTCGGCGTAGATGTACCTGAATGGCGGCCGGGGCAGCGCGTCGGTGTCGGCTGGCACGGTGGTCACTGTGGCCACTGCCGCTCCTGCCGGCGCGGCGACTTCATCACCTGCGCCAACGGTCAGATTCCCGGCATAAGCTACGATGGCGGCTATGCCGATTACGTGATTGCCCCATTCGAGGCGCTGGCTTCGATACCGGACGAGCTGGGGGCTGAGGAGGCGGCGCCACTGCTCTGCGCCGGCATAACCACCTACAATGCCCTCCGCAACAGCGGCGTCCGGCCAGGTGACGTCGTTGCGGTGCTCGGCATCGGCGGACTGGGCCATCTCGGCGTGCAATTCGCCGCCAGGATGGGCTGCCGCACGGTCGCGATCGCGCGCGGAGCCGACAAGGAGCCCTTGGCCCGAAAGCTGGGCGCCCATCACTACCTCGACAACGTCGAGCAGGATGTCGCGGGTGAGCTCAACAAGCTGGGGGGTGCCCGCGTGATCCTGTCCACCGTGACCAGTGCCAAGGCGATGAGTGCGGCCGTTGGCGGACTTGGCGTGAACGGCAAGCTGATGGTGATCGGTGCCTCGCCCGACGCCATCGAAGTCTCACCTCTGGTACTGATCGGGGCGCGGCGATCGATTCAGGGATGGCCGTCCGGAACATCGAGCGATTCCGAGGACACGCTGGCCTTCAGTGTTCTTTCCGAGATCCGGCCGATGATTGAAACGATGCCGCTCGAACGGGCGGCTGAAGCCTATGAACGGATGATGAGCGGCGCCGCCCGGTTCCGGATGGTCCTGACGACCGGACATTAGTCTCTAGGCGAACCGGGCGTTTTCGGCCAAAGCGGCGTGGGTTCCTGCTCGATCTTGCCAATTGCACCTGCGCCGCCTCGACCCATTTCCACCAACCTCGCGACGCGACCGGGCTTGCCGCCATCTCCTGCCGGCGGTACACCCTTATTGACGGTACACTCTGCGCAACCGCTCCGGAAACAGCCGGTGTACGGTCACTCGAGGGAGGCAATCAAATGCTGAGAAAGCTGGCGATTCTTTTGCCCGGCCTGTTCGTGGCGCTGGCGCTGCCGCTGGTCGCCCAGGCCAGAACCTTCTACTGGATCTCGCACGGGTCGCCGGCCGACCCGGTCTGGACCTACTTCCTGGCCGGCGCCGAGCAATGGGCGAAAGACACGGGCAACACCGTCAACACCTCGTTCCATAGCGGTGACGTGCCGTCCCAGCAGGAAGCCGTCCGCGCCGCGATCGCGGCCAAGGCCGACGGCATCGTCACCAGCAGCCCCGATCCGGGCAGCCTGGTCGAGGTCGTCAAGGAGGCGCATGCCGCGCATATTCCAGTCGTCAACATCAATACGCCCGACCCTAAGGCCGACTTCGACGCCTATGTCGGCGGTGACAACGTGGTCTTCGGCAGGCACTGGGCGCAGTACCTCGTCGACAAGGGCCTGGTGAAATCGGGCGACTTCGTCTGGATGCCCGTCGAGGTGCCGGGTGCCACATACGGCGTGCAGGAGGAGGAGGGCATCAAGAGTGTGTTCGGGCCGCTCGGCATCACCTACGAGGTGACCGAAGCGACCCTCGACCAGGCCGAGATCATCACCCGGATGTCCGACTACCTGAGCGCCAATCGCGCCAAGGTGAAAGCGATCATCGGGCTGGGCGACCTCGTCACCGGCTCGATCAAGCGCGTCTTCGATCAGGTCGGGGTCAAGCCTGGCGAGATTCCGGTGGTCGGCTGGGGCAATTCGCTCGACACGACGCAGGAAGTCCTGCACGGCTATGTCAACGCCGCGCAGTGGCAGGACCCGCAGGCGACCAGCTATGTCGGCCTGTCGCTCGCAAACATGGCAGCGAGCGGCATTCCGCCCGGCTTCAATGTGATCACCGGCGCGCTCTACGAGAAAGACAAGGCGCCGATCTACGACAAGATCCTCTCGGGCAAATAGGCCTGCGCTCGCGGCATCCGCGGCGGCCAGCGCCGCCGCGGGTGCCGAAACAGCCCGCCTGCCTCGCCCGGAAAGCGGCCCGGGGAATCCCTCAGGTCCATCGACGCCCTCCCGTGGAAAATCGTTCGCTGATCCACCGCCTGATCGCCCGTCCCGAGTTTGGGCCCTTCGTGCTGCTGGTCGTCGAGCTTGCCGTTTTCACGACGATCAACTCGTCGTTCCTTTCGCCGCAAAACATCAGCAACACGCTGGTATTTACGGTCGAGCTCGGCCTCATTGCGCTCGCGATGACGCTCCTGATGACGTCCGGCGAGTTCGACCTGTCGGTCGGGTCGCTGTTCGGCTTCTCGCCCGTGCTCATGTGGACGCTCTTCAACGGCGGCGTCGCCTCGCTGGTGGTCTCGTTCGCCATTGCCATCATTGGCGCGGCCCTGATCGGGCTGGTTAACGGCTGGTTCGTGACGCGGCTCAAGATCCCGTCGTTCCTGGTGACGCTCGGGATGCTGCTCGTGGTGCGCGGCGCGGCGCTCTTCATCACCAGCGGCTTTCCGCAGCGTACCTGGAGCGCCCAAGGTCAATGGCTGGCCGAGGCGCTGGTCGGAGATTTCTACCTCGGCCCGTTCCGGATCTACGCGTCGCTCTTCTGGTTCGTCGCCGCCGCGATCATTCTGGGCTACGTGTTGACGCAGACGAAGGTCGGCAACTGGATCCTGGCATCAGGCGGGAACCCCGGCGCGGCGCGGGCGCGCGGCGTCAACGTCGAGCGGACCAAAGTCGCGCTCTTCATCCTTTGCTCCACGATGGCTGCGCTGGCCGGCATCATCAGCTCCATCCGCACCTCGGCCGCCAATCCGAACAGCGGCACGGGCTATGAGCTTGAGGTGATCGCGATGGTCGTGGTCGGCGGCACGGCGCTGACCGGCGGCCGCGGCACCATCGTGGGGACGGTGCTCGGCATCTTCATCCTGCGCGTCATGCGCAACGGCATCGTGCTGGTCGGCGTGCCGGGCCTCGCCTACAACATCTTCATCGGCGCGATCATCCTTGGCATGATGGCGCTCCATTCCTGGCTCGAACGCCGACACCACGCGGGAACGTGAAGGCGATGACCGAACTGATCCGCATGGAACACATCGACAAGTTCTACGGGCGCGTGCAGGCGCTCGACGACGTGACCGTGGGCGTCAACGAGCGGGAAATCGTCGGGCTGCTCGGCGACAACGGCGCCGGCAAGTCGACCCTGATCAAGGTCCTCTCGGGCGCCGTCCCGATGACCAGAGGCGACATTTTCATCCGCGGCCGCAAGGTGAAGATCCAAAGCACCACCGATGCGATCGATCTCGGTATCGAGACGATCTACCAGGACTCTGCTCTGGTCACCCAGCTGTCGATCGCGCGTAACCTCTTCCTCGGCCGCGAACCGATTAAAGGGCCTAGCTTCCTGAACCGTATGGACAAGGCCGCCATGAACGCCGTCGCGAGCGATCTGCTCGCCGAGGTCGGCATCAGCAAGAACATTCCGCCGACGACACCGATCGGCTCGCTCTCGGGCGGCGAACGTCAGGCGGTCGCGATCGCGCGGGCGATGCATTTCGACAGCGAGCTGATCGTCCTCGACGAGCCCACCAACAATCTCGGCGTAGCGGAAACCCAGGGCGTGCTCCGTTTCGTACGGAACGCCCGCGACTCGGGCCATTCCTGCATCTTCATCGCCCACAACATCCATCATGTTTTCCAGGTGGTCGATCGCATCATCGTCCTGCGCCGGGGCAAGGTCGTCGCCGACGACATCGACCCCCGGCAATCCAGCATCGACGCGGTCGAGCGGGTGATCACCGGCATGGCCGAACAGGGCGAGCGGAGCACCGTGGCGTCGGGCCTTTCCGGCCGGGCTGAGGCGTCATTCCCCGCGTGACGGCCGGTTGCGTGCGGGCTTCGGGGCTCAGGTCCCGCGTTCAAGCATTTCCAGCTGGTGCGTGCAGAGCGCCTGCTACGGCAACCCCCAGCGGGCGGCGTCGGCGATGCGGTGCAGGTGCCGGTCCGCGGAAGCTGGGGCACCGGCCGAGGACGAGTAGTCCTGGTACTCGCGGCGGGCGCCGATGTCGCGCGTGGTGGCCACATCGAGCGATCCCGT
>JBKPDM010000174.1:0-4009 GCA_046727895.1 Pseudomonadota bacterium
GCCGAGATTGACCAGGTAGCTGTGGCGGCCGAGGGGGTTGTTCAGCAGGCTCTCATAGTTGATCTCCGGCTCGAAGCGGTCGGCCGCGTTGGCGTAGTCGTCGTCCCGCCCCGACTTCAGATATTGGTGATAGCGGAAGGCATCGCGCAGATCGTTGCCCTCGTAGATGTTCATGAGCGCGATGCTCGGCTTTTTCGGCAGGCCGAAATACTTGAAGATCTGGAGATAGTCATAGGGGCCGATGCCACCTATGCCAACGCCGTAGACAGACAGCCCGGTCAGCTGGCCGATCCGGCTCATCCAGCTCGCCTCCGGGTTCGCGGCAACGCAATCGCTAAACGAATCGCCCATGATGATGACATCGATCCTCGCCCGGGCATAGCGGTCGCGCGGCGGATTGCAGAAGCCCCGGGCATCGTAGGTGACGTCGCTCCTCTCCTCGGGGCCGACCTTCTGCTCCGTGCGCGCATGCGGCCGGTAGAGCTCGAGCGGCGGCCCGCCGTCATCGCGCGGCAGTTGCCACATCTGGGTCTCGTTGGGCAACGACAGCCGCTCGGCGATCTCGACCCGCAGGTCGCTCTGGAAGCGCTTCAGCCAGCCAACCGGGATCAGCTCCGCCGGGAAGGCACGCAGGCCGATCTCGAGCCCGCCCAGCAGAATCGCGGCAAACATGAGGATGCCGATCAACCTCGGATGACGCGCCACGCGCAAACTCCTCTCCCGGCAGCCAGCCGGGCTTTTTACCTCCGGGCCGCCCCCGGCGTCAACGTCGCCGGCGCAATGGGCGAGGCCGAAAGCTGAGGATTTGCCTGCCTCTTGGGTTCGTTTGGTAGTTGGGGCCCCTCCGATGTTTGCGGGACCAGGGCGAGGCTGCGAGCGGGCGCCGTTCCGCCCGCTGACCGACGCCAGGGCGCTCGACGCACGATTGATGGTCATGCGGTGCGGTCTCCCGCTGCAGGGTCGGCCGCGCGCCGGCCAGGCCGGGCGCACAGCAAAGCGCGGAAGTCGAGGCTTTCCACGCTTGGTGATAGCAGATTATGGGAAAATATGCAAGACTTGTCGCCGGTCTGCATCAAGCTTCGAGATGGGATCGGGGCGTACGATCGACAACGCCAGCCCGGAGAACAGGTGCGCTCGGCGGACCCCGGGATCAGCTTTTGAGGCGGCACGCGATCGCCAAGGCCGCGCGGCGCTCCCGGGGCGACCACCAAGTCGCTTCGCTGGCACCCAGCGCCGACGTCGTGTCGGTGTGGAGCGCGAACGGGAGCCAGCCGCGCGAGGGGGCGCGCAGAAAAATTCGCGAATAAAGGAACCAATTCCGAAAATATTCCGCGCAGGATCAATGCAGGGACAACGATGATGGCTTTTCGGCGGTCCGATCTGCGGCAAGCTTTCGCTCGGCGGCAACGCTAGGTCGTGGTTCGAGCGCGCCATGACCGCTTTCGATTTCAATGAGGTCCCCTGTCCGCCGGCATGATATTCGCCGCCTACAGCTGTCCGAGCCGTTTCACAAGGGAGCCGGTCGACCGCGTGATCGTGATCGCCCGGCTGCGGTCGTGACCATCGACGGCGCATCGTCGCCTGGGAGGCCGAGCGCCCGGCCGCCGGAGCAGGAAAAATGGTGCGATGGTGAGCCCGAAATAAGGCGAATTTCCGTGCCGCGAGAGCTCCCCAAGGGCGGTGCCCTCAGGAACGAGCGCGAAAACTGCCCGGCACCAACTCGCCAGATGCCACCGCAGGCTCGCCTGGCAGGAAATTCGAGAATTTCGAAGGGTATTTTCAGCCGCGGTCGCGAATTTCCGCGTGAGCCGAGATGCGCCACTTCTGTAGCATCATGCGACGGGGTGCGCGCTGTGCGTAACCTTTTTGCGGCGCCGTGGTTTTTCGTCACCGGGCCGATTTGACCGCTGATTTCTAGCGCGAAAGTGACGCAAAAATGCGCCACTTGGCGCACACCCGTCGTCTTTTCGCGCCACCCGTCCACATTGATGAGCAGAGGTTCCTCTCCGGTATGCCGACGCTGCTGAGGCCGAGCACCGGTCCCTCACGGCGCTACGCGCGAGAAGCTGGTCAGGATCGGTGCCCGCATCGTGCGCCACGGCCGCTAAGTGGTATTCCGGCTGGCCGAGGTGGCGGTGCCGCGCGCCTTTTTTCGCCGAGATCCTGCGCCGGATCGATCGACTCGGGCCAGGGCCGCTCCTGACGTGAGCGACGCTTCCAACGAGAGCAGCAATCCCACAGGCGAAGTGCGCCCGCGCTTCCACAAACTCGCCACGAAACTGGCGCCGGGTGGGTTCGCCATGCCGAGGGAGCGCTGCGACGACCCATCCGCGGCGGTTGAGGGCTTTTCCGGCTTGCCTTACCCTCCCGACGGGAGCATTCTGGCCGTGGAAGCGACGCTATCTGGGAAATATCGGGTAAGATGAGCAGTGGGCGCATCGCCATGCGGGGGATCGCCGTCAGATGGGTGCGCTGCTTGCGTTCGCCAACGTGGTCGCGCCATTCATCGATGCTCTGTTCTGATGCGTTCTAAACGATGCCTCGTTGAGCAGAAAGCTCAAGCAAGGATGTTCTCTCGAACAGCCGTCGGGCAACAGAGCTCTCCAAGGCCACTCGTCCGTGCCATTGCTTCTGTGTTTATTCTTGTTCTGATTGTCGCTATACTGCTTATGTTCGAGTTCTCTCTTCGTTGGTCAGGTAAGTTTGCCACGTATGGCGAGAGGACTGGGATCGGCTACATATCGCCGTATGCGCTGCCCGGGGTAAGATGGTTCCTCAAGCATGAACCCGGTCGCCATCAGCGGGTCGAAGCGGAGTTCAGCGAATCGGTCTCGGTCAATGCCGAGGGATTTAGCGACACCGAATGGCCCCTCGCCAAAGGGGAGGACGAGATTCGGATTGTCACACTCGGTGATTCCTTCGTCGAAGGTGACGGCTCTCTACACCCAGATGCGAACTATCCACGGATGCTGGAGGCGCTTCTGCGAAGCACCGCCAACGAACGGCTGCATATCACCGTAATGAACGGCGGCATCGAAGGCAGCGATCCGGTCTTCAACTTGCAAGCCTTGCAACGGGCGTTTCTGAAATACAAACCCGACATCATTATTCAGTCGGTGAACGGGAGTGATTGGGTTGATGACATACCTGTTCGAGGGGGATTGAGCCGATTCAACGAAGACGGAACGATAAAGACACGTGGTCCCTGGTTTGAGCCTATCTACGCGCACAGTCATCTGTTCCGGGCAGTGCTCTCGACTTTGTTTGGCTATAGGGCAAATTTGATGAGTCGTTCGGAATCGAATCGGAGGAGAGAGGAGGCGATAAAGACGATATGTGACGTGCTGGGGATCGAAGGCTCACTTGCGCAGCAAAATGCCGCTGACTTGGTGGTGGTGCTGCAACCAATGGAAAGTGACCTCCGGCGCGACAAGGAGCCTGAACACTGGCATGCGCTGATGGAGTGCACCAGTGAGCGCGCGACGAAGGTTATCGACCTCCGGGAGGAGTTGCTGGCCACGGCGTCTGGGGACTCGCTCGCTCGACTGTACTGGCCCGTTGATCAGCACTTCAACCCTGACGGCTATCGGGCGTACGCGACGATCGTTGCGACTGCGATCGAGCCGCTGCTCGCGAGCCGCGTGAGGTGATCGAGAGTTAGCTGGTGCAGCGACACTAACGAGGGTCTGTCCGGCATCACTCGGACTCATCCATCGGCCACAAATAGCGGCTTCTGCGCAGACTCGAGGTCGGTTCGGGCTTTGGAGCCTTGCCTGGCGACCCGGTTCGGCGCATGGTGCCGCGGCATCCTGAAATGACGGTTGCGGTGTCGCTGTTCTATCATGCGCCGGGATCTAGGAATGTCCGACGACGGCGGCGGCCGGCAGATCACCGAGCCGCGTTACAGTTGCGAGGAGCAGGCAAATTCGGCCCCGCATGGCACAGGGAGCGTCGCTTCGACGCCAATGCAGGGTCGGGCAACATCCTCCTGGATATGCTGGCTGGCTAA
>JBKPDM010000175.1:0-8574 GCA_046727895.1 Pseudomonadota bacterium
CGACTGGTTCAACCACCGCCGCCTCCTCGAGCCCCTCGGGCACGTCCCCCAGCGGAGTACGAAGCCGCTTACTACCGACACCAACCAGCTCCGGCCATGGAGGCCGGACTCATGTAACTGAGTCTCCGGACAGAACCCGGGGCGGTTCAGAGTAGCGGGCGCGCACCCAGGGTGCGTTTCGCGCGCGCTACTCGCGTCCGCGGCGGCCTACGAGGATGTTGTCGTTACTGGGCCGTATAGCCGCCCTCGGCGGCGAGTGTCTGACCGGTGACGTATGAGGCGCCGTCGGAACAGAGCCAGGTGACGGTGCTGGCAATCTCGTCCGGCCGGCCGACGCGTCCGACTGGAGTGCTCGAGGCGAACATCTCCCTGATCTGCGGATCCTTCGCGACCTCATAGAACATTCGCGTCTCGATCGTGCCCGGCGCGATGGCATTCACGCGAATGTTCTGTCGCGCGTATTCGAGCGCGACGGATTTGGTCAGTCCGATGACCGCGTGCTTGCTGGCGATGTAGATCGGCGTCATGGCAACGGCGATTAGTCCGGCGATCGAGGAGTTGTTGACGATGGCGCCGCCGCCCGTTTTCAGCATCGCCGGAATTTCGTGCTTCAGCGACAGCCAGACGCCTTTGACGTTGATGTCCATGATCTGGTCGTAGGTCTCTTCGGTCTGATCAGGGAGCGGCGTCAGCACCTGCTCAATGCCGGCGTTGTTGAAGGCGAAATCGAGACGGCCGAAGGTCGCGACCGTCTGGCGCACCATCTCGGCGACGTCGCGTTCCTTGGAGACGTCGGTCTTGACGCCAGGCCTGGATTCTTCAGCGGTTTACGTCCGCTGGTATGCGGAAATGGTCGCTTAATGGGTCTACAGACCCGAAGCAGGGCGTCTACCCCGGCGAGTCAAGCTGAAGAGCGACGGGATACCCGCGAGGGCGACTCCAAAGGGTCGCAGTAGTGACCGCGACCGATCGGCGCGGCGACGGCCGTCGCTCGCTGTGTATGGATCACGACGAATCGCCCCCCGGTGTTGGCCGGCTGATGGCCGGACGGGGTAGAGGGGCGAGCCCCCTCGGGAACCGGGATTCGGTTGCAGCAGGACTAACCGCCCAGGCCTGAAAATGTCCCGAAGGAAATGGAAAGGATGCCGGAAGCTACTCGTCCAGGGCGGTTTGCACCTGAGCCAACCCCCGTGTCAGTAAGCTGGCCGTGGAGCCCAAGAGGGGCGTCCCATCAGATTCGATGCCCCAGGGCTCGAGGACCGGTCGCCAGATACAGATTCCTCCCTACCGGCTCGATCTCGATTCCGGGCTGCTGCGGGCCGGGGAACGCACCGTCTCGTTGCGACCGAAAACCTGGGCCGTCCTCTGCTACCTGGCGGAACGCCCAGGCGTCCTTGTCAGCAAGGGCGAGCTCCTCGATGCGATCTGGGGCGGGGTCGCCGTCACGGAGGCGACGCTCACCCGGTCGATCTGCGAGATTCGGGATGCCCTGCAGGACGAGGTGCGGCAGCCACGCTTCGTGGAGACGGTGCATCGGCGCGGCTTCCGATTCGTGGCGCCGAGTAAGGAAGCGGTAGTCTACGAATCGACGGTCGTGGGTACCGCTCCGCGGCCGCCCAGCCACGTGGTCGGCCGCGATGCGGAGCTGCACCGACTGGGTGAGCTCCTCGAGGCCGCAGCCCGTGGTGACAGGCAGATCGCGTTCGTCACGGGCGAGGCGGGCATCGGGAAAACATCGCTCGTCGAGCTGTTTCTAAGCCGGATCGCCACCCGCGGCGCTGCGGGCGAGGTCACCGTCGCCGCCGGGCGGTGCGTTCGCCGTCACAGCACCGAAGAGCCACTGATGCCGGTGCTGGAGGCCCTCGGGCGACTGGCCCGGGGGCCGCACGCGGGGCGCATCGTGCAGTTGCTCCGCGAGCACGCACCCGGCTGGCTCGTCCAGCTGCCGTGGCTCGTCGACCCCGGTGAGCTGCGGGAGCTGCGCGCCTCCCTGTCGGGATCGTCGCCCGAGCGCATGCTGCGTGTGTTTGCGGAGCTCGTGGAGGAGCTCACCCGCGACTTGACGCTCGTCCTGGTCATGGAGGATCTGCACTGGGGCGATGCCAGCACCGTCGATCTCGTTTCGATTCTCGCCGAGCGCCCCGAGCCGGCACGGCTTCTCCTTCTCGGTACCTTCCGTCCCGCAGACGTGATCGTGCGCGCAGGTCCGTTCGACACCCTGCGGCGTGCGCTGCGGGTGCACCATCGCAGTGCAGAGCTCCCGCTCGATTGCCTTCCGCTCTCTGGGGTCGAGGACTACCTTGCGGCGCGCTTCGGCGGTCACGAGGTGCCCGTCGGGCTCGCGTCGATTCTGCATGCGCATACCGATGGCAGTCCGCTGTTCCTTGTGACCGCGGTCGATCATCTCATCGGACGGGGCGACCTCGAGCAGACCGCTGGCGGGGTTGCCGTGCGGGGCGAGCTCGCCGCCCTTGAACGGCACATTCCGGGGAGTCTCCACGAGCTGTTCGAGACGCAGATCCTCGGTCTCGAGCCGTTCGAGATATCCGTGCTCGAGGCCGCGAGCCTCGTCGGCTTCGAGTTCGGCGCGCAGGCGGTCGCGGCGGCGATCGATGCGGAGGTCGCGCAGGTGGAGGACGCGTGCGAGGGGCTCGTGCGGTCGCAGCGGCTCCTGCGCGCGAGCGGCACCGAGGCCTGGCCGGACGGGGTGGTCACCGCCCGCTACGCGTTCGCGCACGCACTCTACCAGCGCGGTCTCTCTGATCGGCTCCCTGCCGGGCGCCGCCGGCTGCTGCATCAGCGGATCGGCGAACGGCTCGAGGCCGGCTTCGGAGTCCGGGCCGGGGACATTGCCGTCGAGCTGGCAGCGCACTTCGAGCAGGGCCACGAGCCCCTGCGCGCGATCACGTGGCTCGAGCGCGCTGCGACGTCTGCCCAGGCCCGCTTCGCGCCGCGCGAGGCGGCCGAGTTCTTGCGACATGCGCTCGGGCTCCTCGAGGCCGAGCCGGAGGGGCCGAGTCGCCGGCGGTCCGAGCTCGGCCTCAGATCAGCGCTCGGCGCGGCCGCAATCGCCATGGAGGGCTTCGCATCCGAGGAGGCATGGGTGACCCTCACGCGGGCACGTGAGCTCGCGGCCGAGGCCGGGGACGCCGTCGGGCTGTTTCAGATTCTCCACATGCTTTGCACCACCAGCCAGACCCGTGCGGACGCCGTCCACGCTCCCCTCTTGCAACAGGCGCTCGCGGAGGCGGCGGGGCGGATCGAAACGCCAGAGGCGCACCTGGTGGCCGCGGGGCTGGCGGCGAGCGGGGCGCTGTGGGACGGAAGGTACGCGGACGCAGCGCCCCTGGCGACCGTGGCCGTGGCTGACCCGGACGCCATCGGGAGCTTGGCCCCGGGCGAGAACCTCGTCGTCTGGGCACGTGGCTTCGAGGGATGGCGCCTGTGGCTGCTGGGCTTCTCTGACCGCGCCCTCAGCTGCGCCCGGGCGACCCTTGCGGGCGCGCGAGCGCGACCAAGTCGGATCGACCTGGCCATGGTGCACTTCCTGGCTGCCCAGGTGTGCGTCTGGCGTGGCGATCTGGAAGAGGCCGCCCTGCTCGTCGAGGAAGGCCGAGACATCACAGGTCAGCACGGATTCGGTCTCTGGCATGCGGCGCTCGGCAGCGTGGCCTGCGGCATCCGACTCGGCCGCGACGAGGCTGCAGGTGCGGTCCGGGACTTCCGCGACGCGCTCGCGGAGGTCCGCCGCCTCCGGGTCGGGGTCATCGTTCCCTGGCTGCTCGTCGGTGTGGCCGAGGCCTCGTTGCGGCTCGGTGAGCTTGCCGAGGGTCTCGCGGCCATCGACGAGGGCCTCGAGCTGGGGCGAACGATGTTGTCGCGGTGGCAGACGCCGGAGCTCTGGCGAGTCCGAGGAGAGTTGCTCGCGGCCCGGGGGGAGGCGGCAGACAGAGTCGAAGCCTGCTTCCAGTGCGCCCTCGAGATCGGCCGCTCACAGGGTGCGGTCGCCTTCGAGCTGCGGGCCGCGACTGCCCTGGCGCGTCAGCACGCGGCCCAGGGGCGCACGGCGGACGCGAGGGCGACGCTCGCTCCGCAATACGAGGCCTTCACCGAGGGTCTCGACACTGCCGACCTGCGCGCGGCGCGCGCGCTGCTCCGCGAGCTCGACGTCTGATCACCTCCCCGGCGGTCGTTTTCGAGTAATTTTCGAACTTTTTCGCATCTCTTTCAGGACTCCGGCCCGCTCGCGCGCTAGGGGGGCAGCCATGGAAACAGGCGGCAGGGCGGGCGGCTCCCCGCTCCCGGTATCTCGGGCGTTCGTCGTGCAGTTCGCTGCCGACACGCTGCCGGCCTCTGACCGCTACCGTGGGCGCGTCGAGCACATCGACTCGGGACGCTCGCAGCGTTTCGCCTCACTCGACGAGCTGATCTCCTTCGTCAACGAGCTGCTGGAAGCCGAAGGAGTGAAAAGATGACGATCCTGGTGCCGTGGTCCGACATCAGCAGCGCGAGCAGCACTGGCCACCGGCGAGAGCCACCACGCCTCGGCCGTCGAACGGAGGGCCGGAGCACTCCAAGGAGGCAAGCCGTGGAGCGATCGAAGGGACTTCGTCGGATCGGGTTGATGGCAGTCCTCGCTGTGGTCGCGGCGACGACCGCGACGGCGCAGCAGGTCACCGGCGTGCCGGGCTCGCCGTCCGCCACGATGACCATAGACGGCAAGCAGCTCCCCGCGCCCGGGCCGAAGTTCGGCGGCAAGATCGAGCGCAATGCCGCGCAGTCGAAGCCGTACTGGCCGCCGCGCATCGAGCCGCCGAAGGGCGCGCCCAACGTGCTGCTCATCATGACCGACGACGCCGGCTTCGGCGTCCCCAGCACGTTCGGCGGCGTCATCCCGACCCCGACTCTCGACCGGGTCGCCGCCAACGGGCTGCGCTACACCAACTTCCACTCGACGGCGCTGTGCTCTCCCACGCGCGCGGCGCTCATCACCGGGCGCAATCATCACTCGGTGGGCTTCGGTCAGATCGCCGAGATGGCGACCGGCTATCCCGGCTACGACAGCATCATCACCCGCGACAAGGCGACGATCGGCCGGATCCTGAAAGACAACGGTTACCGCACCTCCTGGTTCGGGAAGGATCACAACACGCCGGCCTTCCAGGCGAGCCAGGACGGGCCGTTCGACCAGTGGCCGATCGGCATGGGCTTCGAGTACTTCTACGGCTTCGTCGGCGGCGACGCGAACCAGTGGGAGCCGAATCTCTTCCGCAACACCACGGCGATCTACCCGTACGTCGGCAAGCCGGGCTGGAACCTGATCACCGGGCAGGCGGACGACGCGATCGCCTACATGAGGCGCATCAATGCGCTCAACCCGGAGCAGCCGTGGTTCATCCACTACGTCCCGGGATCCTCGCACGCGCCGCATCACCCGACGCCGGAGTGGATCAAGAAGATCAGCGACATGCACCTGTTCGACAAGGGGTGGAACGAGCTGCGCGAGCAGATCTTCGCCAACCAGAAGAAGCTCGGCGTGATCCCCCCGGACGCCAAGATGACGCCGTGGCCGGACGACCTGCTGAAGAAGTGGGATCAACTGACGCCCGACGAACAGAAGATGTTTCTCCGCCAGGTGGACGTCTTCGCGGCGTACGTCGCCTATGACGACTACGAGATCGGGCGCGTGATCCAGGAGGTCGAGAACCAGGGCAAGCTCGACAACACTCTCATCATCTACATCAGCGGCGACAACGGCAACAGCGCCGAGGGGACGCTGCTCGGTACGCCGAACGAGGTCGCGATGTTCAACGGCATCGACGTGCCGGTCGAGGACCAGCTCAAGTACTTCTACGACGTCTGGGGCTCCGACAAGACGTACAACCACATGGCAGTGCCGTGGACATGGGCGTTCGACACGCCGTTCTCCTGGACCAAGCAGATCGCGTCGCACTTTGGCGGTACGAAGCAAGGGATGGCCATCTCCTGGCCGGCGCGCATCACGGACAAAGGCGGCATCCGCTTCCAGTTCCACCACGTGATCGACATCGTGCCCACCATCTTGGAGGCGACCGGGATTCGCGCGCCGACCGTGGTCGACGGCATCCCGCAGAAGCCGATCGAGGGCGTCAGCATGATGTACACCTTCGACAAGGCCAACGCCGCCGCGCCGTCGAGACACCACACGCAGTACTTCGAGATGTTCGGCGACCACGCGATCTACCATGACGGCTGGATCGCGAGTACCAAGGTTCTCCGTCCGCCGTGGGTGACGTTCGGGCCGGCTAACCTCGATCCGGCCAGCTTGCCGTGGGAGCTGTACGACCTCAGTAAGGACTGGACGCAGTCAGAGGACGTCGCCGCCAAGAACCCAGCGAAGTTGAAGGAGATGGAGGACCTGTTCTGGGCGGAGGCGAAGAAGTACGAGGTCCTGCCGCTCGACGCGTCGGTCGCGACCCGACTCGTCTCGCCGCGACCCAGCCTCACGGCGGGCCGGAACGTCTTCACGTGGTCCGGCGAGCTAACCGGCACGCCGAACGGCGACGCGCCCTTCATCCTGAACTCCTCCTACAACTTCAAGGCCGAGGTGGAGATCCCGGAGGGCGGCGCCGAAGGCATGATCGTGACCCAGGGTGGGCGCTTCGGCGGCTACGGATTCTACCTGCTGAAGGGCAAGCCGGTGTTCCTCTGGAACCTGGTCGACCTGAAGCGAATTCGCTGGGAAGGTCCCGAGGCAGTGCCGCCCGGCAAGCACACGATCGAGTTCGACTTCAAGTATGACGGTCTCGGCATGGGCACGCTCGCGTTCAACAACCTGAGCGGCATCGGCCGCGGTGGCACGGGCGTGCTCACGGTCGACGGCAAGGAGGTCGCGCGCCAGACGATGGAGCGCACGCTGCCGCTGATCCTGCAGTGGGACGAGAACTTCGACGTCGGCGCCGATACCGAGACGCCGGTGGACGACCAGGACTACCAGGTCCCGTTCCGCTTCACCGGCACGCTCGACAAGCTGACGCTCACCATCGACCGGCCGACGCTCACGCCGGAGGACGAGAAGCGGCTGATGGAGGCGCAGCGGAACAACAAGGCGAGCGAGTAGGGACAGGGAGATGTGATGTGATGATCCGAAAGACATTCACCGGTCTGGCGCCGCTCGCGCTGGGTGTGCTCTTGGCCGCCGCCGGCCACGCCGAGCAGTCGCGGAAACCATCGCAGGTTCCGAAGCCGCAGGGTGCGCCATCCGCCGCGGCGGCGGCGAAGGCCGAGCCCAAGCTCGAGCCCAAGGCGATCGACCTCCTGAAGGCCATGAGCGAGCGCCTGGCCGCCGCCCACGCGATGACGTTCACCGTGGTCAGCACCGTCGAGAGCCCGACGCGCCTCGGCCCTCCGCTCGCCTATACGACGCGCTCCGAGGTGACCCTGCAGCGCCCCGACAAGCTGCGCGTGATCACGGCGGGGGACGGCCCCGCCTCGGAGTTCTACTACGACGGGAAGACGATGATGGCCTTCGCGCCGGCCGAGAACCTCGTCGCCGTGGCCGATGCTCCGCCCACGATCGACGCCGCGCTGAAGGCGGCCTACGACTCGGCCGCGATCTACTTCCCGTTCACCGACGTGCTCGTGGCGGACCCCTACAAGGACATCGGCGACGGCCTGAAGCGCGCCTTCTACATCGGGCAATCGCACGTGGTCGGCGGCACGACGACCGACATGGTGGCGATCGCCGACGACCGGGTGTTCGCGCAGGTCTGGATCGGCGCCGACGACAAGCTGCCGCGCATGGTGCGCGCCGTCTATCTCGACGACCCGGCGCGGCTCCGCCACCAGGTGGAGTTCTCCGACTGGAACCTGGATGGCCCGGTTGCCGCGGACGCGTTCGCCTCGTCGCGTGCCAGCGCCGCGACGCACATCCAGTTCGCGCGCCCGGACCCGAAGCCCCCGGCGAGCCCCGGGCCGTCCGCGCCGGGCAAGCCGTCCAAGAGCAAATCAAAGTGAGCACGAGAGGGAGAGTGCCATGAGAACGGTCGTCACCGGGTTCGCCAGTCTGCTGATCACTACGGTCGCGTGTCGGCCCGCCGCCGCCTTCTTCCACGCCGGCGGCTGGGGGCACGCCGAGGGCAATCGCAGTTCGTGGAGCGCGCAGGGCCGCCGCGGCGGCAGCGCCTCCGGCGGCGATGGGTCGTGGAGTGCGACTGGTTTCCGCGGCGGCACTGCGTCAGGCGGCGGTGGCTCCTGGAGCGCCAAGGGCGCCTACGGCGGAAGTGCGCACGGTGGGGAAGGCTCCTGGCACGCCACCGGTGCCGAGGGTGGGACTGCACACGGCGGGGAGGGCTCCTGGCACGCCACTGGTGCCTATGGCGGGACCGCGTCGGGCGGCGGCGGCTCCTGGCACGCCACCAGCGCCAACGGCACGACGGCCTACGGCAGCTACGACCACTACTACGGCGGCAGCTATTCGACCTATCACCCGCCGACGGTGGTGAATCACTACTACGGCAGCGGCTGCTACGACTGCGGCGGGTGGAACTCGGCCGGTGCCGCCGCCGTCGGGCTCGCGGCCGGCACTGCCATCGG
>JBKPDM010000176.1:0-5830 GCA_046727895.1 Pseudomonadota bacterium
GATCTTGAGGGTCAGTTGCTGGGCCGAGCCTGCGGTGTCTTGACCCGCCGGAAAATCGATCTCGGAATTGAACACCTGCTTGGCCACGATCTGTTGCTGGGGGTCGACGGTGGCGACGAAATAGGCGAGCTGGACCGGCCCCCCCGCGAACGCCGGTCCCCGCTCGGCGATCAGGTTGAAGGCGAGATCGACCTCGACGCCGTCGTCACCGTAGCGGCAGTCGCTGGCGAGATCGCTCAGCACGGCCAGATGTTGCAGCCCATCGGGGGTGCGGTCGCTCTCCGAACGGTAGGCCGCGCTCCGCTCGGCACCCGAGAGGAGCAAAGCCGTCGGGCAAACCGGCGGGGGCGGCGGCACCGGCGCCGTCGAGCTGCAGCCCCCCAGCAGGAGCGCTGCGGCCCAGGCGGCCACAAGGCTACGGCTTGACTGCGGCTTGATCGCAGCTTCGGCGCGGGCCGGCCGGTGGCACGATCTCACAGCTGTTTCTGGCTGCCGTCGCAGAACGGCCGCCCCCTGCTCGTCTTGCAACCGCAGAGATAGGCGGTCCCGCCCTGCTCGGCCTTGAAGAGCACCGGTTGCAGCGCGGTCACCTTGTGCGAGCCATCGCAGAACGGCTGCCTGCGACTTCGGCCGCAGGCGCACCACGCGTACGTCCTGCCCGCCTGCAACTCGACCGCGAACGGGCCCTTCTGTGCGACGATCGCTTCGCTCATCCTACCTCTTCTGCGGCCGGTCCGTGCCAGGCCCCGGTACGGAAGCGCGCTAGCTAACCCAAGACCTCCGGGCGCGGCAAGAGTGAATGCGCGGGCCGATCTTCGCCGGGCGCGCAAGAAGCATTGTCGAATTACCGGCAATCCGGCTAAATTGAACCGATCGTCCCATGACCGTTCCGCATCGCCGCTCGGGCGCGCACGGCTGGACCCCGCCGGCGCTCGCCGCTCTCGATCTGGGCACCAACAACTGTCGGTTGCTGGTGGCGCGGCCGCGCGGCGACGGCTTCGAGGTCATCGCCAGTTTCTCGCGCATCGTGCGGCTCGGCGAGGGCGTGGCGAAGACCGGCCGCCTCGGCGAACGGGCGATCGCCCGGACGATCGCGGCGTTGCGCGCCTGCGCCCGGATCGTCGCCCGGCACGGCGTCGTCCGGATGCGCGGCGTCGCAACCGAAGCCTGCCGACAGGCCCTGAACGGCGTCGAGTTCCTCGATCGGGTCAGACGGGTCACCGGGTTGATGCTGGAAATCCTGCCCAATGAGGAGGAGGCCCGCCTCGCCCTGCTCGGCTGTCTGCCGCTGATCGATCCGACGGCCGAGCATGTGCTGCTGGTCGACATCGGCGGCGGCAGTACGGAGGTGCTCTGGCTCGATCGGACCCGAGGCGATGGCAGTGCCGAGCTGCGCTGCATCACCTCGGTGCCGATCGGCGTCGTCAGCCTCTCGGAGGGCTTTGCCCACGAGCCGGATGCGGCCATCTTCGAGGCCATGGTCCGGCGGGCGCAGAGCCTGCTGGTGCCGATCGAAGCGGTGCACCGGATCGGCGTTCGGTTCCGTGGCGCGCGCACCCAGTTGCTCGGCACCTCGGGCACGGTCACGACGCTCGCTGCGGTCCATCTCGATCTGGCGCGCTACGACCGGCGGCGGATCGACGGCCTGATCATGGAGCCGCGCGCGATTGCCGAAGTGTCGCAGCGCCTGCGTGGCATGAGCAACCAGACCCGGGCCGCACATCCCTGCATCGGCGCCGGGCGGGCGGATCTCGTGGTCGCCGGTTGCGCGATCCTGGAAGCGATCCTGCGGAGCTGGCCGACCGACGCCCTGCGGGTCGCCGATCGCGGCCTGCGCGAAGGCATCCTGCACGAGCTGATGGGTCGCTCGCTCGACCAGGCGCTGGCGGGCGAGAGCGTCACGGCGGCCGGACCGCGGCTGGCGGCCGCCGGGGGCGATCTGCGTTCCAAACGATGACGGCAGCCATGCAACCCCGGGCCAGCAAGGTCCGCCTCAGTCAGAAGAAGGGACGGCGCGCCGGCTCGACCGGCTGGCTGGCGCAGCATGTCAACGATCCCTTCGTGCAGGGCGCGCGCCGGGAGGGCTATCGGTCGCGAGCGGCCTACAAGCTGCTCGAGATCGATCGGAGTTTCGATCTGCTGAGGCCCGGCCGGCGCGTCATCGACCTGGGCAGCGCGCCCGGCGGCTGGGCTCAGGTCTCCGCTGCGCGCGGTTGCCGGGTGGTCGGGCTGGACCTCCAGGACATGGCCCCGATCGCGGGCGCCACGCTGCTGCAGGGCGATCTCTCCCAACCGGCGACGGTCGAGCGCCTGAGGGAGGTCGCCAGCGGTCCCGTCGACGTCCTGCTGAGCGATCTTGCCGCCTCGGCCACCGGCCAGCGGATGGTCGACCGCCTGCGCGCGGAGGCGCTCGCCGAGGCGGTGCTCGCGCTGCTGCCGCAGCTGCTCGGCCCCGGCGGCAGCCTGGTGCTGAAGCTGCTGCGCGGCATCGAGGGCGCGATCGCGGCCGAGGCGCGGCGCCGTTTCGCGCGCGTGAAGCTGGTGCGCCTGGCGGCGAGCCGCGCCGGCTCCTCGGAGATCTATCTGGTCGGCACCGGTTATCGGGGCGAGCGCGACCCGCCCGCGTAGGCAAAGACGCCGCCCGGCAGCGCGAGCCGAAGGATCCGGTCAACGTTGGAGGAAAGCTGATGCACCCGATGGACGAGGAGATGAGGCGCTGCGTCGATGACTGCCTGGCCTGCCACCGCGTCTGCCTGACCAGTTTCTCGCAGCACTGCCTCGACGCAGGCGGCGCGCACGTCGAGCCGCGGCACTCGCGGCTCATGCTGGCCTGCGCCGAGATCTGCCGCACGAGCGCTTACTTCATGGAGCTCGGGACCGAGTTCCACAAGCGCACCTGCGCGGTCTGCGCGGAGGTCTGCGCCGAATGCGCGCAGAGCTGCGAAGGGTTCGACGACATGCAGGAATGCCTCGAAGCCTGTCGCCGCTCCGCCGAGAGTTGCCGTCGTATGGCTGCCTAGCCCGGCACCACGACTTGCGACCGCGCGGCGCCGCAGTCTAGCGGGCCGGCTCGAGCAGGGCGGCGAAGTTGGCGTAGATCTGCCGGGCCGCCGCATTGAGGCCTGGCATGTGGGCGTGCGCCTCGGCGGGGAAGCGGACCGCGCCGTCTGCGCCCAGGCGCAGAATCAGGGCTTCGGTCGTCGCGGGATCACTCAGCCAGTCGGCAAGCGTCGGGACGTCGACCTCGGCATGGAACTGCAGGCCGAAGGCGCGCTCGCCGACCGCCAGCGCCTGGACCGCGCAGACGCTCGAGCTGGCGAGCACGGTGGCACCCGCGGGCGGTGTCGTGACCTCGGCCGCATGCCATTGCAGGAAACGGGTGGTCGGCTCCAGCCCCGCGAAGAGCGGATGCGCACGCCCGGGCTCGGTCAGCTCGACCTCGAACACCCCGACCTCGGGGCGCGTCGCCGGCCGCACCTCGCCGCCGAGCGCCGCCGCCAGCAGCTGATGGCCGAGGCAGATGCCGAGATAGGGCATCCCGTACTCGAGGACCGCCGTCCGGATCGCCTGCTTCTCCGGCCTGAGCCAGGGATGCTCGGCCTCCTGCCAGACGTCCTGGGCGCCGCCCATGACCAGGAGGCCGTCGTAGCCCTCGAGCGCCGGGATCGGCTCGCCCGCCTCCAGCGCGACGACGTCCCATGCGATACCGTCCGCCCGCAGGCAGTCGCGGAAGATGCCGGGATGGGCGAGCTCCATGTGCTGAAAGACGAGCACGCGGGGGCGGCGGCCTGTCATCGAAGTGTTCTCCGCATCACCTGCTCGGACCGCGCCAGGCTGGCCGGCCGCAGAGGCGCCCATCCTGACCGGCAATCCATCTCAGCATCACGTCCGGCCTGGTGAGCGGGGGCCTGGATCAAGGCAATCATCAGGCGCTGGCGGCAACATGCCAAGCCGTCTCGGCTGGTGCGATCGATGATGGCATCCCTGGCCGGCGCCTATTCGAGATACTCGATCCTGAAGAAGGAGGCTATCTCCCGGACGCAATCAACCGCGAGCTTGCCTGCCATCGTTGGCGGGTGGCCTGGTGCGCAACAGCTCGACGAGCGCGGCCAAGTCTTCCTCTCCGTAACCGTCGGCGATCGCTTTCTCGAGGAAGCCGGAAGCAGGCTCGGCAATCGCAGCGGCTTGCAGCGCAGGATCGTGACGGATGGCGGTCGAGGTCGGCATGTTCGGGGGGACGCTCGCGCGCCGGCCCGTGACCATGCGAGGGCCGCCAGAGCAGCGGCTGTCGCGGCCATCCGCAGGTGAGAATGAGGCCCGAAAGCGAGGCTCAGAGCGGGTTTTGGGTTCGTTTGGTAGTAGCGGCCGGCGGGGGCAGGCCCGGCACCGGAGCGGTCGCCGCCGCCGCCTCGGCCTGGAGCGCCTTGAGCGCGGCGAGAGCCCGGAACAGCTCGGCCTGGACCGAGCCGCGATAGCGCAGCAGCGTGTCGAGGGCGCGGGCGCCATTGACCATGCGAGGGCCGCCAGAGCAGCCGCTGTCGCGGCCATCAGCGGGTGAGAATGAGGCCCGAAAGCGAGGCTCAGAGCGGGTTTTGGGTTCGTTTGGTAGTAGCGGCCGGCGGGGGCAGGCTCGCCACCGGAGCGGGCGCCGCCGCCGCTTCGGCCTGGAGCGCCTTCAGGGCGGCGAGCGCGCGAAACAGCTCGGCCTGGACCGAGCCGCGATAGCGCAGCAGCGTGTCGAGGGCGCGGGCGCCATTGCGGTCGCGGATCACGAGCAGGCCGAAGTCCGGCGCCGCCACGCAGCCAGGCCGGTCCTTCTCCAAATAGTAGTTGAACAGCTCGGTCTCGATGCGGTTGGAGCGGCGCGCGCGCCAGATCGCGAGCGCGATCTGATCGGCAAGCTCCTCCTGGAGCGGGCCTGCGGGTGCGAGCTCCTCGCGCAGCGCCGCGGCGAGGCTCAGGAATGCCGCCTCGTCCTCGTTGCCGAGCACCCCGATCCTGCTTGCCCGCAGCCCGTGCTTCAGCGCGTTGCGCGCCGAGCACGCCCGTCCCTCGAGGGTCACCGGCCCCCGCGAGCGGGCGCCATTGCGCCGGCTGGCCTCCGCCCTGGCGTTAGTGCTGCTGCTCATGTGCGGACGTCCTCATGCTCGGGTTCGGCGGCCCCGTCGGGCGGGCGCTCTGACGGCGCCCGGAGAAGGGACCGAGCGGCATTCTACGCCGGCGAAGGAATTTATTCAAGAGACTTCAGTGCCGCCGCGCAGCGGCATCGCCGGCCGCGATGGGCCTATCGCGACGGGTGCAAGGTACCATTTATCAGATCAAAATCCTTGCATAGGAGTATATCCCCTCTATAGTGCATCGCCGTCATCAACCGCACACGCGAGGGGTACGCCATGGGATACCGCCAGTCCGACCTGCAGCCGGCGTTCGACGTTTCGGGGACCTATGCCTTCCGAGTCTGGGGTTACGGCACGGCGGACACGCTCGAGGAGGTGCTGGGGCCGGGCTACATGCGCAGCGGCGCCTCGATGCTGCACCCGGGCGATCTGATCTACGTGCGCAGCTGCCCGCGCCGGGACGCTGCGAGCGGGCGGGCCGTGGGCGAGACGCGGGTAGCGCTGATCATGGTGGTGGGCTGGGAGCGCAACGCGATGCGCCTTCGCCTGGTGCAGGATTTCGGCCGCCCGGAGGACGACCTGGCGCGGGTGCCGACGAATGGGCAGCGTCCAGTGGCGCCAGCGCCGACCCTGACCGCGCCAGCGCTCTCGCAAGCGCCTGCCGAGGCACCCGCCCCGACGCCGGCGGCGGCTGCGCCGGCCGTGGCCGCGCC
>JBKPDM010000177.1:0-4223 GCA_046727895.1 Pseudomonadota bacterium
GGTCAGGCATGGTCTGGCCGAACACCATCTGATCGGCTTCGACAACCTGCATCTGCGCAATCGCGCGATCCCCAGGATCTTCTTCACCCACGACAACTACCTCAAGGACTACACCGGCAACGCCGACAGCAAGGCCGACTACTACGGCAAGAAGGTCGTGCTGCTGGTGCGCAACCCCGCCGACGTCGCGGTCTCGCAATATCAGCAATGGCGCCACCGCATGCGGCCGCGCAAGAAGGCCCTGAACGCCTACCCCGATCATGGTGAGGCGGTCTCGATCGGTGAGTTTGTGACCGAACGGCAGGCCGGCCTGCGCAAGGTGATCGACTTCATGAACGGCTGGGCGCATGAGATACCGCGCCTGCCCGATCTGCTCGTCGTCCGCTACGAGGACCTGCGCGCGCGGCCCGAGCAGAAGCTCGGCGAGATCCTGGCGTTCATCGGCACGCCCGGCACGCCCGCGGAGATTCGCGAGGCGGTCGCCTTCGCATCGTTCGAGAACATGAAGCGGATGGAAGAGAAGAAGACCTTCTGGCTGAGCGGCGGCCGGATGTTGCCCCGGGACCGCGGCAATCCGGAGTCCTACAAGGTGCGCCGCGGCAAGGTCGGCGGCTACCGTGACGATCTCGACGACGCGGCGATCGCCCGCATCGAGGCGATGATTCGAGCCGAGCTGTCACCGGTGTTCGGCTACGCGGGCTCGGATCGACCGGCCCGTGCGGCGCGCGCCTGAGATCAATGGTCGCAGCGCGGCGGCGCCCCTCTGCGCCAACTTGTTGCAGTAACGCGGGTCCTGCTAGGGAGCTTTTGCCATGTCATCGTCCCCAACGAGCGGATCATCGGCCGTGAAGCTCTGCGCCTTCGTCCACACCAACCACCGGCAGATGGTCGGCGCGTTGGTCTCGCAATACTCGATGCGACGCAACAGCGCCCACAACGACCACTTCGACGTCCGGATCATCCATACCCAGGACCACCCGTTCCTTGGCGCCCACGAGGGGCAGTTCTACCTGCGCGGCGGGCACAAGCGGCAGTGGCTGATGGAGGACCTGCAGTCGTTCACGCCGCTGCGCTTCATGCCGCCCGAGCTGATGGGCTACCAGGGCCGCGCGGTCGTGATCGATCCGGACGTGTTCGCGGTCGGCGACGTCTACGAGCTGCTGACCCGCGACATGCAGGGCAAGGCCCTGATGTGTCGCGCGCGCAAGGGACCGAAGAGTTTCGCCAGCAGCGTGATGCTGCTCGATTGCGCCAAGCTCGGCCACTGGCGCTGCGCCGAGCAGTTCGACGAGCTGTTCGCCTTCAAGCACGACTATATGGACTGGATCTCGCTGAAGCTCGAAGACCCTGAGACGATCGGCCTGTTCGAGCCGAAGTGGAACGACTTCGACCACCTGACCGAGCGGACCAAGCTGCTGCACAACACCAAGCGCTGGAACCAGCCCTGGAAGACCGGGCTGCCGGTCGACTTCACGCCCTCGGACAAGACCCGCTCCTTCGCGCCGCTCGGCTGGTTCCGTCGCGCGCGCGAGGCGCTGGTCGGCCGCTACGCCCTGCTCGGCACCTATCGGCCGCACTGGGATCCGAACCAGGAGCGCTTCTTCTTCGGTCTGCTGCGCGAATGCCTGGACAAGGGCGTGATCCCGGAGGCCATGTTGCGCGAGGAGATGGCGCGCAACCACGTTCGCCACGACGCCTTCGAGGTCATGGAGCGGACCCCGCCGCTCGCGGCGTAGACGCGGCGGCTCCCAGCCGCCGGCGGGCGGC
This sequence comes from Pseudomonadota bacterium, assembly GCA_046727895.1. Lineage (GTDB taxonomy): Bacteria > Pseudomonadota > Alphaproteobacteria > Geminicoccales > Geminicoccaceae > DATAOG01. The sequence goes on from JBKPDM010000177.1 coordinate 1,768, forward strand.
CTGGACGACGAACGTCGCGACCGCACCCGGAGATGGACGCGCAGTTCTGCCGGCGAGTCGTCAATGCAAAGGCCCGCCGGTCATGGTAAAAAAGCCGGCGCGTCGCGCCGCGGGCCTACCAACGTCAGTCCCGGGAGCTCGTCGCGTCGGTGAGCGGCAAGGTGAGGCGGCAGATCAAGCCCTCCCTGCGCCAATCGAGCTCGACTCTTCCTTTGTGCTGGTACTCGATGGCCTGGCAGAGCATGGTGGTGCCGAAGCCGGCGTCTGCCGGCGGATCCACGACCGGTCCGCCGATCTCCTGCCAGACCATTCGGAGTTCTTCGCCAGTCTCGCCCGCATGGACGTGCGCTATCAGCCCGATCCGGCCGGTCGGGCTGGAAAGCGCACCGTATTTGGCGGCGTTGGTGGCGAGCTCGTGCAGCCCGAGGGCGAGCGTGAGCGCCAGCGTCGGATCGAGCCGCAGGTCCTGGACATCCAGTCGGATGCGATCGGCCTCGCCGAGGTAAGGCTCGAGCGCGGTCTGGACGAGAGACGCCAGGCTTGCCCAGTTCCAGTCGCCTGCGATGAGGGCGTTATGGGCGGCGCTGAGCGCCTGGAGACGGCCGCGAAACGCTTCGATGCATTCGGCGACCGACGTTGCCCTGGCGGCGCTTCGCTCGGAGAGGACCTGCACGACGGCGAGCATGTTCTTGACGCGGTGCGAGAGCTCCGCGGTCAACATTCGCTGGCGTTCTTCAGCCTGCCTGCGATCATGAATGTCGGTCGTTGACCCAACCCAGGCAATGATCCGACCCTGGGCGTCCCGGACCGGCGTGGCGCGAGTCAGGAACCAGCGATACTCGCCATCGTACCGCCGGTTGCGAACCTCGATCTCGTACTCGGCGCCCTCGCGCAGGGCCCGGGTCCATTGCTCGCGGCACCGCTCCTGGTCATCGGGGTGGAGCACGAGCTCCGGCCACCCCCGCGCGTTCTGCTGTGGCGTGATCCCGCAGAACTCGAACCAGCGATCATTGGCGAAGGTGATGGTACCGTCCGGTTCGGCCGTCCATACGATGTCGGGTACGGTATTGGCCAGGTTGCGGAAGCGCTCCTCGCTCTTCAACAGGGCTTGCTCGGCCTGCTTGTGCAGGGTGATGTCGCGCGCGATCTTCGAGGCACCGACGATCTGCCCCGTCTCGTCGCGAACCGGCGAGACCGTCAGCGAAATGTCGACCAGGCTGCCATCCTTGCGACGGCGCACCGTCTCGTAGTGATCGACCTTCTCGCCCCGACGGATGCGCTCCAGAATGGCGGGCATCTCGTTCACGCGATCGGGCGCCGCCAGAATTGCGATCGGGCGGCCGATCATCTCCGCGGCGGTGTAGCCGAAGAGCCGCTCGGCGGCGGGATTCCAGCTCGTGACGATGCCATCCAAGGTCTTGCTCGCGATCGCATCGTCCGAAGACTCCACGATCGCCGCCAACCAACTCGCGGTCAGGGGCTCACGTGTCGTCTTAGGCCCAGAGACCATCGGTGCCCCACGGGTCTCCAGTTGAATAGGACCAGCCTCCACCATGTTCCCGACCCTCTTGGTTGACGGTGAGGTAGTGCCTGAACGGTCCGGGCGGTGCCAAGAACGGCCACGGCCGTCAAATTTAGGATATCTTTTTCCCGAACTCAAGACTGGCCCGGAACCATCTCACGAGAGACCGGTTATCGTATGCCAAGGGGAACCACGGTTGTCAGTGCCGCCACGCTCGCAGCACCTGATGAAGCCACTGCGCATCGCCGTTGCCGAGGACAGCTGGTTCGTAGCCGAGCATTTGCGCAGTGAGCTGGCTGCACTCGGTCATGCCGTGGTGGGCTTTGCGCGCACCGGTGACGAGCTTTTCGACATGGTCGCCCGCGAGCGGCCCGATCTTGCCTTCGTCGACATCCGCCTTGCAGGAGGCAGCGATGGTTTGGCTGCGGCAACGGCAATCCAGGAGCAATTCAGCGTACCGGTGATTGCAGCCACTGGACACCTGACCGCTGCCGAGGCCGAAGCCGCGGGACTCTTCGGACTCCTGAGCAAGCCCTACACCTCAGCCGGCCTGCGAGCGCTGCTGGAGGGCGCGGTGGAATGGCTGGGGAGCGGCACGACCAAGCGCTTTCTGGCCCGCTGACCTCGGCGTCTCTTCCCACCGGGAATAAGCAGGTTGGCGGAAGCGCGTGCCGGCCGTCTGCGGGGCACTGGCCGGAAGCATCGTCGAGGGTTCTGAGCCGGGCCGGCACGCGGATGCCAGGGACTCAGCGTGGCATCTTGCCCAGCAGCCGATCGTACTCGGCCTTGACAAGGCCATAGCACTCGCAAGACGCGTGCTCCAGCACGGCGCGGTCGACGATCGTGATGTTGCCGCGCCGGTAGCGGATCAGGCCAGCCTGCTGCAGCCTGGCGGCCGCCGTCGAGACGCTGGCCCGGCGCACCCCGAGCATCT
>JBKPDM010000178.1:0-4790 GCA_046727895.1 Pseudomonadota bacterium
CGGGCACCTGCGGCTCGCTTGCGAACACATCCAGCCGGCCGCCGACCAGGGCGTCGACCAACGCCGGCTCGTCGACCACCGAGCCGCGTGACACATTGATCAGCCAGCCCTCGGGGCCGATCGCATCGATCACCTCGCGCCCGACCAGACCCGCGGTCATTGGTCCCCCGACGCTGGTCACCATCAGGCAGTCGACCTTGCGCGCCATGGCGACGAGGTCGGGGTAGTAACGATACGGCACGTCGGGCTTTTCGGTCGGCCCGCAGTAGCAGATCGCCATCTCGAAGGGCTCGGCGCGTCTCGCGACCGCGCGCCCGATCCGCCCGAGCCCGAGGATGCCGAGCCGCTTGCCGGCGAGGGAGTGAGACAAGGGCGGGTCGCCCTGCTCCGGCCAGCGGCCGGCGCGCACGTAGCGGTCGTTGAAGGAGACTTTGCGGGCGACGTCGAGCAGGAGCGCCATGGCGAGCTCGGCGACCCCGGTGGTCACGACATCGGGCGTATTGGTCACGCGAATGTCGCGCGCCCGCGCCGCTTTGAGGTCGACCGCGTCGACCCCGACCCCGAACACCCCGATGATCTCGAGCTTCGGCAACGCCGCGATCACCTCGCCCCTGACGCCCGCGATGCCGTTGGTCACGACCGCGCGCACCTCGGGTGCGACCTTGGCGACGAACCCGCGCGGATCGTCGGCTTGCCAAAGCCGATGCAGCGTGTAGCGCTCGTCCAGCCTGGCGGTGGTGCCGGGATGGACGTCGACGATCTCCAGAACCGCGGGCTTGCTCATGGTTGTCCCCTCCCTGGGCTTTCCGGAGCCTGATGTCCCAGGAGTCTGCGGCGAGGTCAACGGCGCCGGCGGTCCTCCGGGGTGCTCAGACGCCCGGGCGCCTCAGTCGCCCGCCGGGACGGCGACGCGCCTGGTGGCGATCGCCTCGGCGAAGCGGGCGAGGGTGGCCGACATGGCGCCGCGCGCGAGCATGATCTCGATCAGGTGGAAGCGACCGCGGCTCTCGACCGCGCGGGCGAGCGCGTCGCGCAGCTGGCGCCGGGTCATCACCCTCTGGCCGACCCCGCCCAGCCCGTCGGCGAGATCGGCGAAATGCCAGTCCTCCAGGTCGTTGAAGGCGGACTCCGGCTGAAAGGCGCGCAGCATCTCCCAACTGCAGTTGTTGAACAGCAGGACGATCGGATCCCAGCCGTAGCGGCGACAGTTGCCGAGCTCCCAGCCGGTCATCTGGAAGGCGCCGTCGCCGACCAGGATCAGAGGCCTGAGGCCGCTCTCGGCCTGGACGCCGAGCCCCGCCGGCACCCCGAAGCCCATGCCGGCGTAGTAGCCGGGCGCGACCAGCGGCACGACCTCCATGTCCATTGCCGCGAACAGGCAGTCGCCCATGTCCGAGGCGATCGGCATCGGCCCGTGCTCGGCCATCATGTCGTTGACCGCACGCGCGACGTCGCCGGGCGTGATCGGCGCGTCGTCGGCGACGAGGCCGCGGATCGCCTCGGACGGCTTCGAGGCCGCCGGGGCGCTCGCCACCGGCAGCCGGGCAAGCAGCGCCTCGACCAGGGCCTCGAGCGGGACGTCCGGGTAGATGTGATGGCCGACCCGGACCTCGCGATCGCAGGCGTGGATCGCGCGTCGCAGGTCGATCTGGCGGGCCGAGACGCCGAAGTTGGTGTCCGACAGCAGCACGCCGAGCAGGAACAGCGCGTCGGAGGATTCGACCAGACGCGTGACCTCCGGATCGCCGGCGACGCCGAGATAGGTGCCGAGCAGCGGGGCCTCGGGCAGAGCGAGCAGGCCGCGGCCCATGAAGCTGGTGACCGCGGGCAGCGACAGCCGACGGGCGAGCTCCGCGACCTGGTCCTCGACGTGATAACGGCGCGTCTCGACCCCGACCATCAGCGCCGGCGCCTTGGCCGCGCGCAGGCGCTCGAGGATCTCGCCCGCGCATTCGGCGAGCGCATCCGGATCGGCCGGCGCGGGCGGAAGCGCCTCGACCGGCGCACACGCGACGCCCACCATGTCGCGCGGCAGCTCGATGTAGACCGGCATCGAGTGATCGAGGGCGCTGCGCAGCGCCCGCGCGATCAGGCCGGGCGCCCGCCCGGCGTCGTCGAGCCGAACCTGCTCGCAAGTGACCTCCTCGAACACGCGGAACTGCGAATCCAGGGGCTTGGCCTGGTGATGCAGAAGAAAGCCGCTGCCGCGCTCGGCCATCGACGGCGCACCCGAGATCACCACGACCGGCGAACGCTCGGCATAAGCACCCGCGACCGCGTTGACCAAGTTGAAGGCGCCGGCGCCGTAGGTCACTGCGGCGACCCCGAGGCCGCCGCCGATCCGCGCCGCCGCATCGGCCGCGAAGCCGACCCCCGGCTCGTGCGAGAGCGTATGCAGCGGCAGTAGGCCCTCCTCCTCGATCACCTTGAACAACGGCAGGGCGAAGTCGCCCGGGATGCCGAAGATCCGCGTCGCGCCGTGGTCCTTCAGCGCCTGGAGCAGGGATTGGGCGAGATTCATGGAAGCATCATACCTACCCGCGCTGTCGAAACCAGCGCCGCATCAACCCATCGACGCCGGGCAGATGACGCTGGCTAAGATCCTCCGAAGTTCGGTGAAGGCGGCCATGCGGCAACTATGCGCCCGCCCTCCCGCCCGGCAAGGCGCCGTGTCAAGGCGGCCTCTCGTCCTCGCAATGACACGGTCGAAATCCATCTATAGTGCGCTCGCGATCAACGCCTCAGCGATGAGGGTTTCCGCGACCAACCGAGCCGCAAGCGGGGCTCGGCAAGAGCGGGCGGGTGGTCGGACGATCGGGCAGGAATCCGGGCGGGCGGAGCGTCGGGTGGAGACGGGTAATCCATGAGAGCGGTGACGGTTCGGGACGTGCACGTCCCGGCGCTCGGACTGGGCACGGCCAGCCTCGGCGAGGGCGTCACGCGACGGATCGTGAGCCATGCGCTCGAGATTGGCTATCGCCATATCGATACCGCGCAGAGCTATCGCAACGAGGCTGCCGTCGGCGAGGCGATGAGCCGCTCGGCGGTGCCCCGGGCGGAGATCTGGCTGACCACGAAGGTTGTACCCTCGCGGTTTCGCGCGGGGGATCTGCAGCGCTCGGTCGACGAGAGCCTGCGCCGCCTGCGCACCGAGCCCGATCTGCTCCTGCTCCACTGGCCCAACCCGGCGGTCCCGCTGCGCGAGACCCTCGGCGCCCTGAACGAGGTCAAGCGGCGGGGGCTCACCCGGCACATCGGCGTCAGCAATTTCACGGTCGCGCTGCTCCAGGAAGCTCTGGCCCTGACCACCGAGCCGCTGCTGGTCAATCAGGTCGAGTATCATCCCTATCTCGGCCAGCAGCCGGTGATCGAGGCGACACGCGCGGGCGACATGGCGCTCATCGCCTATTCGCCGCTCGCCAAGGGGCGCGTCTTCCGGGACCCGCGCCTGCGCTCGATCGGCGAGCGCTACGGCAAGAGCGCCGGTCAGGTGGCGCTCCGCTGGCTGCTCCAGCAGGACGGCGTGATCGCCATCCCCCGCTCGTCACGCGAGGTGCACGCGAAAGCAAACCTCGAGGTCTTCGACTTCGAGCTGACGCCGGCCGAGATGGCCATGGTCGGTGCCCACGCCAGCCCCGAGGGCCGGCTGGTCGACCCCTTGCGGCTGGCACCGCTCTGGGATGATCTCGGGGAGGGCCGGTCGGCTCGGCGCCAGGTGACCCGATTTGCGCGCGCGGTCGTCGGTCGAATCGGCCGATACCTTCGCTGAGCAAGCGGGCGCCGTATCCGAGCGTTGACCGGCGCCTGGCCGCCGAGCACCCTGGCGAGGCGCGAACTGGCGCAGCTCAAGCACGCAACCCCGGATACGCGGCCAAACTTCGATCTTGCGGGAGGGAACGTCATGGACTGGCTGGTGAAGCTGGCCGACGCCAAGGCAGCACCGATTCCGGCGGGCGCGCGCTCGGCGCTCCTCATGCAACACGGCACGATGACCCTTCGCTACTACGCGCCACGCGGCCGCGATCCGCAGACGCCGCACGAGCAGGACGAGATCTACATCGTCGCCTCGGGGCGCGGCACCTTCGCCCTCGGCCAGGACGAAGGCGCCCTCGAGCGGCGCCCGTTCGGCCCGGGCGATGCGATCTTCGCGCCCGCGGGCTGGATCCATCGCTTCGAGGGTTTTTCCGACGACTTCGCGACCTGGGTCGTTTTCTGGGGCCCGAAGGGCGGCGAGGGCGAGTGAGCCGATCCGCGTTGGACAAGAGGCTGAAAGCCGATATCATGTGCCAGCATGGCGAGACCGCTCGTTCTGACCAGGCACGCTTTGATTCGAGCTACCGAGCGCACGATACCTCTCGCCTGGGTCGAGCACGTCGCAACGATGCCTGATTGGACCGAGATCGATCCACGTGATCCTGAGATCACGCGCGCATCGGGGAGGTAATACCGGTCGATCAAGCTCGGACCCCCCAAGACTGTCGTGCTCGGGCTTGACCCGAGCACCTCGATTCGGCGCTCCGCGTTTGGTCCTCGGGTCAAGCCCGAGGACGACAGGCATGAGTCGGAGGACCGGATCGCCCACCTCTTAGTAGTTGCCCATCGATCGGGATCGACCTCGAAGGCCTGAAGGCCACTATGTTCTCGCCTGCCATTTCGACGCCAGAGAAACGCGGAGGCGCAGTCGATGCGCATGACCTACGATCCGGCAGCCGATGCCGCCTATCTCTATCTCACCGAGCGCGGCCCCGAGGCACCCGAAGTCGCGCGGACCGAGGAGGTCGCTCCGGGCG
>JBKPDM010000179.1:0-6977 GCA_046727895.1 Pseudomonadota bacterium
CCGGACGCAGAATCTCGACTGCGCAACTGGCGGCATGATAAGCGTCATTTATGACGCTCGCCATTGCCATCGAGGAGCGCCTCGTCAGCGAGGCTGCCCAGATCCTAGAATCGTGGGGCACTTGCGCGACCGCCCGGGACGAGGCCCATACCGAGGCAGCGCTCATTGGGCCGATGCTGGGGGCTTTTTGGGCTGAGGGATTCTCGCGCGTGCGGTCATGATCCGGGCTGCGAGCTCCAGGTGAGAGGAACGAGATGGACGTCTTCGATCTCGGCGAAACTACCTTGGATCAATACGCGAAATTCGCGCGCTCGTTCACGAAGATCCGCTCCAGCGAGATTCAGATCAAGGTCGACCAGTTATATCAGGAGCGGCGGTTCTGGCCCGAACCGCTGATCCAGCTGAATCCGCACTACGAAGGTGGCGGCTCGATCCAAGACCTTGTCGGCGAGGGCGGGCTGGCGCCGGAATGCGCCCAGATTTTCTGCGATCAGCGAGCCATGTCCGACGACTCCGACCGGAGCCTCAAGCTTCGGCGACACCAGGAACAGGCGATCAGCCTTGCCCTCGCCGGCAAGAGCTTCGTGGTGACGACCGGTACAGGGTCCGGCAAGTCGCTCTGCTACTTCGTTCCGATCGTCGACGCCGTCGTGAAGGCGAAGCGCGCTGGCGCAGGGGGTCGAACACGTGCGGTCGTCATCTATCCGATGAACGCGCTCGCCAACAGCCAGCAGGAAGAGCTCCGGAAGTTCCTGGGCGACTCGGATGGTTCCTCGGCTGTGACCTTTGCCCGGTACACCGGCCAGGAGGGCCCGGAAGAGCGCGAGCAAATCAAGAACAATCCGCCGGACATCCTGCTGACGAATTTCATGATGCTCGAGCTACTGATGACCCGGCAGTCGGAGCTTGACAAGAAGGTCGTCGAGAACTGCTCCGGTTTGCGCTTCGTGGTGCTCGACGAGCTGCACACCTATCGTGGGCGCCAGGGCGCTGACGTTGCCATGCTGATGCGCCGTCTGCGTGCGCGGATCGCCGATCCCGACCGGCCGCCAGTCTGCATCGGCACCTCGGCGACGATGGTCAGCGGGGACGATGAGGACGATCGAAATCAGCTCGTCGCCGAGGTCGCGTCCAAGCTCTTCGGAACCACGATCTCGAGGGACGCGGTCGTCACCGAGACGCTGAGGCGTGGGACCGATCCGAGCCGCTCGGCCGATCGGGGACTTGCAGATCTCGGTGCTGCCGTGGACGCCGCCGCGAGTGGCTCGCCTTACCTCGGGCTGCGCAATTCGGAGATCACGGGCGATCCTCTCGCGATCTGGGTCGAGACTCGCCTCGGATTGGCGAACGTCGACAGCAAGCCGATCCGGGCGCGCCCACGATCGCTCGAGGACGCCGCCAAGGCGCTCCGGGAGGAGTCGGGACGGCCGCTCGACCGAGCTCGGGCGGCGCTCAAGTCGGCGTTGCTTGCTCTCAGCCTGCGGGAGAAGGATCGTGGCGTCGCAGACGGGCTCGACGAGCCGCTGTTCGCCTTCAAGCTCCATCAGTTCATCTCGGGTGCAGGCCGATTGTATGCCACCATCGACGAGGCTGGCAGTCGGACCCTCACCTTCGATGGGCAGATTTTCGATCCCGATGATCCCAAGAAGCGCCTTTTTGCGACCCACTTCTGCCGCAACTGCGGGCAGGAGCATCACCCGGTTATGCAGCGCGACCCCGGCGGCGCCCCTCGCTTCGAGAAGCGCGAGATTGACGACGTGCCGCTGAACGAGGACGACGATCCCGACGGGCCCGGCGGTCGCTGGGGCTTCCTGATGCCGGAGCCGGTCGATGGTCAGTTCGATTTCCAGGGCCGTGATGAGGACTACCCCGATGCCTGGCTGGAGGAGACCAAATCTGGCGAGACGCGGCTGAAGGCCACCTATCGGCGGAGCCGCGCGGAACTCTTGTCGGTTCAGTCGGACGGCTCGTGCGATCCAGGCGGCCGACGCGCCTGGTTCCTGCCTGGGCGCTTCAAGTTCTGTCCCGCTTGCCGCGAGCATCACAGCGATTCCACCCGCGACATCAACCGTCTCGCCTCGCTCAGCGCGGAAGGCCGGAGCTCGGCGACAACCATCATCATCGCTGCCATCCTGCGCTGGATGGGTGGCGCCGAGGCCGATCTCGGTCCTCACACGCGAAAGCTGCTCGCGTTTACCGACAACCGGCAGGACGCCGCGCTGCAGGCGGGTCACTTCAACGACTTCATCTTCGTGACGCTCCTACGGGGCGCCATCCTCGCGTCGCTCGAGAACGCCGGCGACGGCGGCCTGCTCGAAGACCAGGTCGGCCCGGCAGTCCAGCGGGTGCTCGGCTTTCTCGCTGCGAACGTGAGCCGCCGGACCGAGTGGCTGGTCGAGCCCGAGCTGAAGGGCGCCAACTTGCTGACCGCCGAACGGGCCATGCGCGAAGCGCTCGCGCACCGCTTCTGGATCGATCAGCGGCGCGGCTGGCGCTTCACCAACCCCCATCTTGAGCAGCTCGGACTGATCGAGGCTCGTTACGTCCCGCTGGACGCGTTGGCGCGGGATGGCGCGGCGTTCGAGTCGGCGCCAGTGGCGCTCCGCCGAGCCACCCCGGAGGAACGCGCAAAGGCGGCGCGCGCTCTGTTTGACGTGATGCGCAGAGGTCTCGCGGTCGAATGCGATGCGCTCGATCGTCTGAAGATCGAAGGCCTCGCGGGGCGCATGCGAAGTCTGATCAAGGCGCCCTGGAGCCTGAACGAAGAGCAGTTTCGCTCTGCCACGACGTTCATGCCCCGGCCGCCGTCGCGCCGGGATCTGATACTGAGGGATGAGGACTTGATCCTCCGTGGCAGCCCACAGAGCGCCATCGGGCGCGCGTTGCGAACCATGAAATTCGGCGGCGAGCGGCCGAGCGGTCAGGAGATCGCCGGTATCGTCGAAGGGTTGCTTCAGGCAGCGACCAAATACGGCCTCGCAACCCAGGTTGCTGCTCCCGTAGGTGGCATGGGATGGCGCCTGATCGGTTCTGCGATCAGGTTCCACCGTGGGTCCGGCGACGCGGAGGTTGGCCGCACTAATCCGTATTTCTGCGGGCTCTACGAGGAGATCGCCCGCCTGCTCGCCGAAGGCGGCGCCGCCCTCTTCGGCTTCGAGGGTCGGGAGCATACGGCGCAAGTCGAGGGCGAGCTTCGCCAGATTCGCGAGGCTCGCTTCCGCTTCGGTCCAGACGATCGGAAGTCCCTCGAGGAAAAGGCGGATCAGCTGAAAGAAATGGGCGAGGGCGGTCGTTTTCTGCCCACGCTCTTCTGCTCACCGACCATGGAGCTCGGCGTCGACATCTCAGCGATGAACGTCGTCTACATGCGCAACGTGCCGCCGACGCCCGCCAATTATGCCCAGCGGAGCGGACGTGCGGGACGTAGCGGGCAAGCCGCGTTTATTGTCGCCTACTGCGCTGCCCAGAGCCCGCATGACCAGTATTTCTTCCGCCAGCCGAAGGAAATGGTCGACGGCGTGGTCCGGCCACCGTCGATCGATCTGACCAATCCCGATCTCATCGAAAGCCACCTGCACGCGGAGTGGCTGGCGGCGAGCGGTGTCGACCTGAATTCATCGATCGCCGAGAACCTCGATATGGCCGAGCCCGGCAAGCCGCTGCTGGCAGAACATTGGAATCTGGTTTCATCGGCGGAGTCAAAACGTGCCGGTAGCGAGAGGACCCGTGCCGTCCTTGAGATGCTCGCCGAGGACTTCAGGGCCGAGCCACCAGCGTGGTTCTCAGATCCCGAGACCCATGCGCAGAAGGTAGTCGACGAGGCGCCGCAGCGTTTCGCAGGTGCGTTCGATCGCTGGCGCGACCTTCTGGCGGCCGCCGAGCGGCAGGTCGACGATGCTGCCCGCACGCTCAGGGACTATTCGATCTCGCCCCGGGAGCGTCGTGCCGCCGAGATGCGCCAGGCCGCCGGCAACACCCAAACCAAGCTCTTGCTGAGGGGATCGGAGGCCCAGGGTTCCGATTTCTACGTCTACCGCTATCTGGCCACGGAAGGGTTTCTGCCGGGGTACAACTTCCCCCGCCGGCCGCTCATGGCATTCGCGCCGGGCGCTCGCGGCGGCAAGGGCGAGCGCTATATCCAGCGCGCACGCTTCCTGGCCATCTCCGAGTTCGGCCCATACAGCCTCGTGTATCACGAGGGACGGGCCTATCGGGTGGATCGGGCGCTGCTGAAGGAGGCGGGTAGCGGTCCCAACGGCGAGCTGCCTACCTTCAGCGCCGCCATCTGCCCCATGTGCGGTGCCGGGCACGAAGGTGAGGCGCCCGAGGAATGTCACGTCTGCCACCACCCGCTCGCAGCATCCCACATCATCGCCCAGCTGCACCGGATCGAGAACGTCGGGACGCGCGAAGCCGAGCGTATCACGGCCAACGACGAAGAACGCCGCCGTCAGGGCTTCGATCTGCAGACCACCTTCTCGTTCGCCCAGGCCCGGGCCGTGACGACCCGCATGCTGGAGGACCTGGAAGGTGAGGTGCTGACGGCCACTTTTGCGCCCGCCACCTTGGTCCGCCGAATCAATAAGGGGCTTCGCCGGCGCCGGAGCGAGAGTGAGATCGGGTTCTGGATCGATCCCAGGTCCGGCTACTGGGCAGCCGCCGGCGACGCCGGGGAGGCCGAAGAGATCTCGCCGATCAAAGCGCGGCAGCGCATCACGCCCGTGGTGGAAGACCGGAAGAATGCGCTTCTGATCCGCTTTCCCGCCGCTTGGCGAGCCGCGGCCGGTGACGAGGCTGATCGCGTGCTGGCCACGGTCCAGCACGCCCTCGCCCGAGGCGTCGAGACGGTCTACCAGCTCGAAGAGGGCGAGATCCTGGCCGAACCGACGCCGACCAAGAAGGATCGCCGGGCGCTCTTCTTCTTTGAGGCGGCGGAGGGCGGCGCCGGCGCCTTGTCGCGGCTGATCAATGATAAGGACGGGTTCCGATCGATTGCCCGCGCGGCGCTCGAGAACATGCACTATTTGTCGAGCACGTTCGAGGCGGCGCTTGCCTCGGGGCCGTCCGCGCTGATCACTGCGCCCGACGCCCGCTGTGTTGCCGGTTGTTACCGTTGCCTTCTGTCCTACTACAATCAGCCCGACCACGAGCTAATCGACCGCCGAAACGAGCTGGCGCTTGAGCTCCTGATACGCTTGGCCCATGGGCAAAGTCGGAGCACTGCCGAGGACAGCAGAACTGCCGAGCAACCGGCCGGTTGCCCGCCGCCCGACCCTGAACCGATCACGGTCGACGGCGTTCGGATCGATCTGATCTGGCGGGCGGCAAGGCTCGCCGCGATCGAAGAGGACCAGGCTGCGCGCGATCTGGTCGAGCATTTGGCTGCCAAAGGCGTGGAGCTGATCGTGCTACCGCGCGACGGCGATGCGCGTAGCGCTGCCCTGGCGCGCCTGGCGGCGGCCCTGGGGAACGCCCCATGACCATCGCCGCAACCTTCTCGCCGGGCGAGCTGGTCCGGGCGCGCGGTCGCGAATGGATCGTCCTGTCGTCCGGCGACGAGCTGCGGCTGCGCCCGCTCACGGGGTCCGAAGACGAGGCGGAGACGCTGATTCCCGAGCTGGAGACCGAGCCCGTCGAGTTCGCCGCCTTCGCCCCGCCCAGCGGCTACCGTCCGGGTCCCCGCGAGGCGGCGCTGCTTCTGCGGGATGCGCTCAAGCTGTCGTTGCGGCGCGGCGCCGGTCCCTTCCGCGGCGCAGGCCGGATCAACTTCGAGCCGCGCGCCTACCAGCTCGCCCCTCTGATGATGGCGCTGCGCCAGGAAACCGCGCGGCTGCTGATCGCCGATGACGTCGGCATCGGCAAGACGATCGAGGCCGGCCTCATCCTGCGTGAGCTCGTCGACCGCGGCGAGATCGAGCGGTTCGCGGTACTCTGCCCGCCGCACCTGGTCGATCAGTGGACCGCCGAGCTGCAAACCAAGTTTGCCCTGGCTGCGACGCCGGTCACGGCATCGGGCGCCGCGCGGCTCGAGCGCGACCTGCCGAACACCATGAGCGTGTTCGACGCCTATCCCTTCACGGTCGTCAGTCTCGACTTCATCAAGAGCGATCGCCGGCTCGACGACTTCCTGCGCGCCTGCCCCGAGATGATCGTCGTCGACGAGGCGCACGCTGCGGTCTCCGGCGGTCGCGCGCGGCACCGGCGCTTCGAGCTGATGCGCAAGCTCGCCGAGCGCGAAGATCGGCATCTCCTGATGTTGACGGCGACGCCGCATTCCGGCGACGAGCAGGTCTTTCACAACCTGCTCGGTCTCCTACATCCCGACTTTGCCCGTCTGCACGATCTCAAGGGCGACGCGTACCGCGTGCTGCGTGAGCGCCTCGCCGGCTACTTCATCCAGCGCCGCCGGCGGGACATCGACGACTGGCACGAGCCCGGCCTGTTCCCCAAGCATGAGACTGCCGAGCGCAGCTACCGCCTCTCGGGCGACTTCGAGCGCTTCTACAGCGGTGTGCTCGACTACTGCGCCGAGGTGGTGGAGGCTCAGGAGGGCGAGCAGCGTCGGCGCCTCGCCTTCTGGGGCACGCTTGCCCTCATGCGCTGCGTCGGCTCGAGCCCCGCGGCCGCGGCACGGGCGCTGCGCACGCGCGCCGCGCTGGACGTCGACGACGAGGAGGCCGAGCTCATTGCCGCCCGCACCCTCGACGACGAGGAGGTGGCCGAGGACGACCTGGAGCCCGGCGCCGCGATCGATGATCCGCGCCTCGCGGCATTGATCGTGCAGGCCGATGCGCTCGCAGCCAGTCCCGAGCGCGATCCCAAGTTCGCGCTCCTCAAAGCAGTTCTGGGCGACCTGCTCGACAAGGGCTTCGCACCGGTCGTCTTCTGCCGCTACATTGCCACCGCCGACGCGGTGGGTGCAGCGCTCGCCCACGCCTTCAAGCAGCACAACGTCGAGGTCGTGACCGGCCTTCTGC
>JBKPDM010000180.1:0-11982 GCA_046727895.1 Pseudomonadota bacterium
GGTCATGCTCGACCTCGACCATTTCAAGACGATCAACGACAGCCTCGGTCATCCGGTCGGTGATCGGCTGCTGTGCGCGGTCGCCAACCGGCTGCGCGAGAAGATCCGCGAGAGCGATACGCTCGCCCGCCTCGGCGGCGACGAGTTCACGCTCGTGCAGACCGGGCTGCAGGAGCCGGGCGGCGCGGGCGTGCTGGCGGAAAAGCTGATCCGCGCCGTGGCCGAGCCGTTCACGATCGACCAGCGCAACCTCTGCACGACGACCAGCGCCGGGATTGCGGTCTATCCCGAGGATGGCACCGAGCCCGAGGCCCTGATCGAACGCGCCGACGTCGCGCTCTATCAGGCTAAGGCTCGAGGACGCAATCGGCTGGCCTTCTTCCTCGATTCGCCGCCGGGCGAGATCGCGCTCTGAACGACCGCGGGTCGATTACCAGGATGCGGCGGCCGACGATCGAGGCGTGCCGCTTTCGATCGCGGCGGCGAGGCGGGCGACGGCCGGCGTCATCGCGGCTTCCGGCACGCCGGCGTAGCCCAGCAGCAGGCCTCGCGCCGCTGGCGGGCCCTGATAGTAGCTGGAGAGGGCCGGGGCTTCGATGCCGAGGCTTTCGGCCGCCCGCGCGATCGCCCGATCGTCCAGCCGCGCCGGGAGGCGGCCGACGAGATGCATGCCTGCGGCCGAGGGCGCCAGCTCGAGCGTGTCGCCGAGCCGCGCCCGCACCGCCTCGATCAGCGCACTCTGGCGTTCGGCATAGAGGGCGCGCATGCGCCGGATGTGCGCCGCCAGATGGCCCTCGCCGATGAAGTCGAGCAGCGCCGCCTGGGCGATCGAGGACGGGTGGGCGTCGATCAGCGCCCGGACTGCGAGGAAGGCGTCGATCAGCTGGTCCGACACGACCATGTAGCCGACGCGCAGCCCCGGAAACATCACCTTGCTCATGGTGCCGACGTAGATCACGCGGCCGGCGCGATCGAGCCCCTGGAGCGCGGCGAGCGGCCGACCGGCGTAGCGATACTCGCTGTCGTAATCGTCTTCGAGCACGAAGCCGCCGACCTCGCGCGCCCACTCGAGCAGCTCGAGCCGGCGTTTCAGGCTCATGGTGACGCCGAGCGGGAACTGATGCGAGGGCGAGACTGCGATCAGGCGGGCAGCGGGCTACCGGCACCGGTACCGGACGGGCCCCGGCCGCGAGCAGGACCGCCCGGGTCGGCGGGTAGCCGGGCTCCTCGATCCAGACTGGATCGCCCGGATCGATCAGAACTCGGGCGACCAGATCGAGCGCCTGCTGGGTACCCGAAACCACGATCACCTGCTCGGGGCGGCAGGCGACCGCGCGGGCGCTCGCGAGATAGCCAGCGATCGCCTGGCAGAGCGGCCGGTAGCCGGCCGGCTCGCCGCCGACCAGAAAGGCGCGCTTGGGCCGGCGCCAGCGTCGCGCGAGCAGCCGGGCCCAGTCGTCGAACGGGAACTGCTCGAGCTCGGGCACCCCGGGCGAGAACGGCCGCGGTCGCGTTCGCCCGCTCTTCAAGGCGATCAGGCGGGCGCCTCGTGCTGAGGGTCCGGGATGATCGGTGCGGGCGCCCGGGGGCGGGCCCGGCGACGCGCGGGCGCCGAGCACTGCCCCCGGCAGGCGTCGCGAGACGAAAGAGCCGGACCCGACCCGCCCGTCGACGTAGCCCTCGGCGTGAAGCTGCTCGAAGGCGGCCATCACGGTGTTGCGCGACACGGTGAGCTCGCGCGCCAGCATGCGCGTCGCCGGCAGCCGGGCGCCCGGGCGCAGCGAGCCGTTCAGGATCGCGCGGCGAACCGCGAAATAGACCTGGCGGTGCAGCGGCTCGGCGCCGCGCCGGTCGATCATGAGCGGCGGCGCCAGGGGGCCGCTGACGGCGCGCTTGACCACGGTTACTCCTCGTAAATGGCTCCTTCAAATAATTGGATTGGCTCTTTCAGCCAAGCCAATTCGTCGCTAGTTATCGAGCGAGGAGGATGAACATCCGATGACGCAGCCGATCGAGACCAAGCTCAGCGTCAACCTGAACAAGGTCGCGCTGCTCCGCAATCAGCGCGACGTCGGCTATCCGAGCGTGCTCGAAGCGGCGCGCCTGGTGGTCGGCGCCGGCGCACACGGCATCACGGTACACCCGCGCCCGGATGAACGGCACATCCGCCGCTCCGACGTGCGCGAGCTGGCCGCACTGATCGCGGCCGAGTTCGATCCCCGGATCGAGTACAACATCGAGGGCAACCCGACGTCGGAGTTCATCGTATTGGTCGGCGAGGTGCGCCCCGATCAGGTGACCCTGGTGCCGGATGCACCCGAGCAGCGCACATCGGATCACGGTTGGAACCTGCCGCGCGACGGCGCGCGCCTCGGGCCGCTCGTTCGCGAGCTCCGCGCGAGCGGGGCGCGGGTCAGCTTGTTCCTCGATCCGGACGCCGCCATCGTGCCGCGGGCGAAGGAGGTCGGCGCGGATCGGATCGAGCTCTATACCGAGCCCTACGCCCGGGCATTCGGCGGCCCCGGGGCGGGCGCCATGCTCGGGCGTTACGTCGAGGCGGCGCGCGCAGCCGAGCGGGTCGGTCTCGGCGTCAATGCCGGCCACGACCTCAACCTCGACAACCTTCCCGCCTTCTGTCGGGCGATCCCGCAGCTCGCCGAGGTCAGCATCGGCCACGCGATCACCGCCGACGCTCTCCGCCTCGGCTTTCCCGCGGCGGTCGAGGCCTATCTGCGGGCGATCCGGCGGGTCGCCCTCGCCGCCTAGGAGACTTTCGGCAGGATCGCCGTCCTCGACGAGGCAAGCCGCCGCCAAGATCGGCCACGTCGCGCAGCGGGAAGAAGAGCCGGACCCGGCGGACCCCTTTCGACGAACGAGCCATGCCCGAGCGGGTGGCTTTCTGTACACTAACGCGACAATTGACTATCAGAAGCGGACGCGCTTGAGCGCCGACGACGTCGTTGGCGTCGGGAGGGTCCGGCGATCCGTCGATGGCTACGCAGACCAAAGTTGATTCCGCCGCTGCCGACGCACCGCCGCTCTGGGAGGTGACTGCCGTTCCCGCGACAGAAGGGACGGTTCGCCTCCGTCTCTCGGGTGCTTGGCGCCTGCAGGCGGCTCTGCCGTCTGCCACCGATGTGCATGCCCGATTGACCTCGCAGGGCGCCCGAAGGCTGGTCTTCGACACCGCGGGCCTGGCGGGTTGGGACAGCGGCCTTCTCAGTTTTCTGATGCGGCTCGATCGCCTGCTCGCGACGAGCGACATCGCGGCTGATCCAGCGGGCCTGCCGCAAGGCGCGCAGCGTCTGCTGCGGCTGGCGACCGCGGTGCCCGAGCGCAAGGGTGCCAGGCGCGGCGCGAGCGCCGAGCCGCTGCTCACCCGGATCGGCAGGGAAACGCTCGACCTGGTCAAGTCGAGCGGCGAGGTGGTCGGCTTTCTCGGCGAGGTGACGCTGGCGCTGGGCCGCCTGCTGCGCGGGCGGGCGCGCTTCCGCCGCTCCGATCTGTTCCTGGTCATGCAGGAGGTGGGCGCGCAGGCGATGCCGATCGTCAGCCTGATCAGCTTCCTGGTCGGGGTGATCCTCGCCTTCCTCGGCGCGATCCAGCTGGTCCAGTTCGGCGCCCAGATCTACGTCGCCGATCTGGTCGGCATCGGCATGGCGCGCGACATGGCGGCGATGATGGTCGGGATCATTCTGGCCGGGCGCACCGGCGCCGCCTTCGCGGCCCAACTCGGCACCATGCAGGTCAACGAGGAAATCGACGCGCTCTCGACCTTTGGCTTCTCGCCGATGGACTTCCTGGTCCTGCCGCGCGTGGTGGCGCTGATCCTGATGACCCCGCTGCTCTGTCTCTATGCCAATCTCATGGGCATTCTGGGCGGCGCGCTGATCGGCGTGACCGTCCTCGACCTGCCTTTGATCACCTATCTCCAGGAGACCCAGCACGGAATCCGCCTGATCGACTTCACCGGCGGCCTGATCAAGAGCGCGGTCTATGGCGTCGTGGTCGCAGCCGCCGGGTGCCTTCGGGGCATGCAGTGCGGGCGCAGTTCGGCCGCGGTCGGCCAAGCCACGACCTCGGCCGTGGTCACCAGCATCGTGTTCATCATCCTGTCGATGGCGGTCCTGACCGTGATCTACAATGCGCTCGGGATCTGAGGCGCGGCCGGATGATCCCCTGAACTTCTCAGGCACTCTCAGGCGACCCATCGCGCCCGCGGGCCTGATCGCGGTCGGCAAGCAAAGGGGGCGGCAGCTCCATGGCTCAGCAAGCGAATCCCAAACTGATCGGCGCCTTTGTCCTCGGTGCGATCTCCCTGCTCGCGTTCGGCCTGGTCGTCTTCGGCGGTCTGAGCTGGCTCAACGCGAGCAAGACCTACATCGCCTACTTCCCGGGCTCGGTGAAAGGGCTGAGACTGGGCGCGCCGGTCGACTTCCGCGGGGTCACGATCGGTCAGGTCACCGACATCCGGATCCGGTTCAATGCCGCGGACGGCAGCATGCAGATCCCGGTGCTCATGAGCTTTCAGCCGAACCGGATCACGGTGGTCGGCCGGGAGCAAGTCATCGAGACGGCAAAAGACCTGCAGGAGCTGATCAAACGCGGCCTGCGCGCTCAGCTCCAGACGCAGAGCATCGTCACCGGCCTGCTATCGGTCGATCTCGATTTCTACCCGGATGCGCCCCTGAACCTGGTCGGCGGCCAGACTACATACCCCGAGTTGCCGACGATCCCCTCGACCATGGAGGCGTTTCAGCAGACGCTGGGCGACGTCACCCAGGAAATTCCCGGACTGCTCAAGAACATAAACCTGCTGCTCACCGACCTCTCGCAAAGCTTCGGCACGAGCAAGGGCGACGTTCAGCAGATCCTTGATCGGCTGGCTTCGATTACGGAAAGCATCAACAAGGTGACCCCGACGCTGGGTCAGACGGTCGGCACGCTGCAGACCACCGCGGCCACGGTCAACGATATTCTCCAGTCCAACAAGGAGGCGATCGGCGGTGCCCTGCAGGATCTGCAGACGACCCTGACCGCGGTGCGGCGGACGACCGACCAGGTCAACAACATGGTCGCCGAGAACCGCGAAGGCCTGCATGATTTCACGTCCACAGGGCTGTACGAGATCACCGGACTGGCACAGGATGCGCAACGAATGGTTGACCAGATCACCCGCGTCACCCAACAGCTGGAGCGCGACCCGGCCCGCTTCCTGTTCGGCGACCGGGCGGCCCAGGGTGTGAAGGCGCCATGACCGTGTCAACCCGCGCTATGGGGAGCCAACTGTCGAGACGACGCCTTTTGAGCGCAGGGGCCGCCCTGCTGGTTCCGGCCGCCGTCCAGGCCTGCCAGCTGCCGGGCTCCGGACCGCCGCCGCGGGAATACCGTCTGACGCCGAAGACTACCTTCGACGACCTGCCCAAGGTGAAATGGTCTCTGGTGGTCACCCAGCCGCAGGCCAATCCTGCGATCGCCACGGCCCGAATCGCGCGCATCGCCGCGGGTGGTCTCCAGGTCCAGTATTATGCCGACGCGATCTGGGTCGACCAGGCGCCGGCGATGGTTCAGCCGCTGATCGTCCAGTCGTTTCGGAGCTCGGGCGCGATCGCTGTCGTCGCCGACGACCGCACGGATCTGCGGCCGGATTTCGTGCTGTCGACCGATCTGACCGCGTTTCAGGCGCAGCAGAAGGCGTCCGGGCCGACCGAGGTCAGCGTATCCATCGCCGCCAAGCTCTTCCAGATGCCACGCCGCGACGTCGTCGGCACGACCGAGATCAGCCGGTCGGTCACGGCCGAGACCGAAAGCATCGATGGAATCGTCGCCGCCTTCGACGACGCGCTGGGCAAGGTCCTCAAACGCGTCGTCGAGTGGACCCTGATGACCGGCCGCTCGGCGCCCAAGTCGCGCTGACCGCCGACGAGCCGAGCCGGTCTGACGCCCCTCCGCCTGAGCGTCAGAACGTCTTGGTCACCTTGCGCAGGCCCTTGGGCCGGTCCGGATCGTGCCCGCGCGCTTCGGCGAGCGCGGCGGCGAACGGGTAGAACGCCTGGATCGCGACGATCGGGTCGAGCATCGGGTGGAGGGGTGCCGGCAGCGGCAGGCGAACGCCACCGCCGGACCGGGCCGACGCGACCAGACAGCTCTGTCCGTCCGCGATCAGCGCTTCGGCCACCGCCGCAGCATCGGCGGACGCGGGATCGTCCAATGCGTAGACCATGATCGGGAAGCTTGGCTCGATCACGGCGCGGGGCCCGTGGCGGAGCTCCGCCGCGCTCAGCGCTTCGGCGTGCAGGGCCGAGGTCTCCTTCAGCTTGAGCGCCGTCTCGGCAGCGATCCCGAGACCGAGGCCGCGGCCGACCACATAGAGGCTGGATGCCGGCGCAAGGACTTCGAGCGCTCCGGACCAGTCCACGGCGACGGCGGCCTCGAGCCGGGCGGGCAGATGCTCGAGGCTGGCGAGCAGGCCCGCGTTGCGCTGCCAGAGGGCGACCAGGCGCGCCACAGCGACCAGCGACGCGATGAAGCTCTTGGTCGCCGCGACGCTCCGCTCAGGGCCGGCGCGCTGATCGAGCACCCAACCGGCCGCCTTGGCGAGCGGCGAGTCGACGTCGTTGACCACCGCCGCGGCGAGCGCGCCGGATGCAGCCGCCGCTTCGAGGGTCATCA
Source organism: Pseudomonadota bacterium (assembly GCA_046727895.1). Taxonomy (GTDB): domain Bacteria; phylum Pseudomonadota; class Alphaproteobacteria; order Geminicoccales; family Geminicoccaceae; genus DATAOG01. The sequence goes on from JBKPDM010000180.1 coordinate 6,673, forward strand.
CCACGTCCGGACTGGCGCCCGACTGCGAGATCGCGAGCGCCAGGGCGCCGCGCAGGTGAAGGTTCGCCTTGTAGCGGGTGATCGTCGAGGGCGGCAGGGAGGCCGTCACGATGCCGGCCTCGATCGCCAGCAGGGTCGCGGCGTAGGTCGCGGCATGGTCGGAGCTGCCGCGCGCGATGGTGAGCGCGAAGGGCGGCGGCTCGGCGCGCAGGCGCGCCGCGAGCGCCTCGTACACGTCGGCATCGGCAGCGAGCTGAGCGGCGACCCGTGCCGGCGCCTCGCGCGTCTCCTCAAGCATCCGCGACGTCAATTTCGTCTCCTTCGACATAGACGGCGAGCAGGCGTCCCGCGCCGTCGACCACGACCAGGTCGGCCCGGGCGCCCGGCACGATCCGACCGCGGTCCTCGAGGCCGAGATAGGCCGCAGGCCAGGCCGACAGACGCGTTGCGGCCGCTGCCAGGTCGAGGCCGAGGGTCATGAAGTTGCGGAGCGCCTGGTCCATGGTCAGCGCGCTGCCGGCGAGCGTGCCGTCGGCCAGACGGACGCCGTCGTCGCCCTTGAACACCCGATGCTGGCCGAGGCGGTATTCGCCGGGCGGCATGCCGGCGGCGGCGACCGCATCGGTGATGCCGTAGAGACGCGGAATTGCCCGCACGGCGGCCTGCGCGGCACCCGCTGCGACATGGCGGAAATCGAGGATGATCTCGGCGTACTCGGCGTGCGCCAGCGCGGCGCCGGCCAGCCCCGGCCCGCGGTGATGCAGGCCCGTCATGGCGTTGAACAGGTGGGTGACGCCCGCCGCGCCGGCCTCGAGCGCAGCCCGCGCCTGCTCATACCGGGCGCAGCTGTGGCCGAGCTGCACGCGCACGCCGTGCGCGCGGAAATGGCCGAGCAGCGCGTGCTCGGGATCGATCTCGGGCGCGATAGTGGCGACTTTGACGAAAACGAGGCCGCACAGCTCATCGACCAGGGCGAGATCCGGCGGGATCGCGAAGGGCGGCTGGGCGCCAAGCGCATCCGGGCTGATGAACGGCCCTTCGAGGTGGGCGCCGAGCACCTCTGCTTCGCCGGAGCGGCGGCGTCCGACGACCGCATCGATGGCGCGTGCAGCGGCGCGCAGATCGTCCCTTGGCGCCGTGACCGTAGTCGCGAGCAGGCTGGTCGTGCCGTGCCGGGCATGGAAGCGGGCCATCTGCCGGATCGCCGCCTCGCCCGCCATGCAATCGGCGCCGGCGCCGCCGTGCACGTGAAGATCGACGAAGCCTGGCAGAACGAACTGGTCTTCGGCCGCCCGATCGAGGTCCCCGATCCTGCCAATCCTTCGTTCGAACGTAAGGCGGCCCGCGCGCCAGCCGGCGGCGGTCAGGATCCGGCCGTCCAGATGCCTCGTTCTCATCGCCAGAGCCAAAGGCCTCACGTCTCTCTAGCACTCGCCCCGTGGCACGACCAAGCAATCGTTACCGCGAGCGCAGCGCCGATCGGCTAAGCTCGTCCTGCTGAACGGCGGAAGGACTGTGCCATGGAGCGGCTCTGAGCGATGCAAGGCCGGCGCGCCGTGCTCCGCCTGCCTGCGCTCGGGCTATTTGGCCTCTTCGGCGGTTTCACTTTTCTCGAGCGTCTTGCGCTGCCGCGGGCCGAGCTGACCGACCGGTTCTGGAAGGAGCACGATCCGGGCAGCACTCAACGGGTGGATCACGATGCCTGGGATCGCTTCCTCGAGACCTACCTCTCGAGCGACGCCGCCGGCGTCAATCGGGTCGCCTACGGCACGGTGACCCCAGCCGACCGGGCGGTGCTCAGCGCGTATCTCGAGCGCCTCGCCGGGATTCCGGTCGAGCGACTCGCCCGGCCCGAGCAGCTGGCTTTCTGGGTCAACCTCTACAACGCGCGCACGGTCGCGCTGGTGCTCGAGCGCTACCCGGTGACCTCGATCCGCGACATCCACTTCGGTCTGTTCGACACCGGCCCCTGGTCGGAGCCGCTGCTCGAGGTACGCGGGCGAAAGCTCAGCCTGAACGATATCGAGCACGGCATCCTGCGTCCGATCTGGCAGGACCCGCGCATCCACTATCTGCTGAACTGCGCCGCTCTCGGCTGCCCGAACCTTGGCGAGAGCGCGTACCGTGAAGCAACGATCGAGCAGCGCATGGAGGCCGCGGCGCGCGCCTACATCAACGATCCGCGCGCCGTGCATTTCGAGCCCGATGGCCAGCTGATCGCCTCCAAGATCTATGCCTGGTTCGAGGAAGACTTCGGCGGCTCGCCCGCCGCCGTGCTCGCGCATCTTCGCTGCTACGTCGAGCCGGAGCTGACGGCGAGGCTGGCCGGCCGTGAGCGGATCGACGACTACGCCTACGACTGGTCGCTGAACGACGCCACCACGGCCGCGATGCCGCAGTAGCTCAGTGCCCGGCAGCCCGCTCCGCCAGCACGCGTGCGCGCAGGCGTCCCTTGAGGCGCTTTGGCGGGTATCTGCCGGGATCGGGCGCCGGCGTCGCCGGCTCGTCAGGCGTCCAGCCGCGGAGCGGGTCCCACCACCCTCCCCGGCCGTCCCCGCCACCCCGATTCATTCGAACCGGCTGCAGGATGAATGCGTCGCGTCTGGCATTGTGCACGCACATCGAGATCGGGCCGTCGCGGGTCATGGCCATGAAGACGCAGCTCTCGCAGCGCGCCCGCTCGAGCCGGTCAGCGTCCATGAAGGCATGCACGTAGAAGCTGAGCTTCTGCACCCGCCCCCGCGCCCGCCAGAGGCCGTGGCGCAACTGCCAGAGCTTGAGGGCGCCAAACCTCACGGCCCGCGGCCAGAGGTCGGGATGGCGGACAGCGAGCTGCAGGCCAGCGCGCAGCAGCCGGCGCCGGTCGTGCCGATCGAAGATCTGGCCCGCGGTGCGCGCGAGCACCTCGGCGGTGAAGTCGGGATCGTCGAGCAACGGCGCGACCACGCCGCCCGCGACCAGGCAGCTGGTGTAGCGATTGCAGGCCGGATGGCCGATCTGCGCCTGATCGAAGCCGAGGGGCATGCCGGCGCCCTGCTCGATGTGCGCGATCACCGCCTCCTGCGTCAGGCCGGGATCGGCCCGGCGCCAGACGCCTCGTCCGGTATCCGCCTGCAGCTGGAAGGAGACGAGGTGCACGGCATCGGCATGGGCGATGAAGAAGCGAACCAGGTCCGGGACGTCGGCCAGGTTGGCCATGGTCACTGTGACGTTGAACAGGACGTGGAGGCCGAGCCCGCGCGCCCGCTCGAGGTAGTCGCGCCGGAGCGCGTTGAGGGCCGCCTCGCTGGCATAGCCCTTGCGCCTCTGGGTCGTGTCGACGTGGAACGCCACGTCCTTCAGGCCGGCCGCGGCGAGCTCGCGGAGCAGCCCGCGCGAGGCCCTGATGCCGTTGGTGAACAGCGCGGGCCGCATGCCGCGCTCGGCGAGGCGGCCGACGATCGCGACCAGCTCGTCGCGCGCGCGCAAGGTGGGATCGCCGCCCGTGACCTGAACGTTGACGTCGCGGCCGTAATGGCGCTCGATCAGATCGATCCGGCGGAAGACCTCTTCGAGCGGCAGATCGTGCACCGCCTCCGCATGATCGGACAGATAGCAGAGGCGGCAGTCGAGGTTGCAGCGTTGAGTGATCTCCAGAGCGACGCAGCCAACCGGCCAGTGCCGCCCGGCGATCTGAAACGGACCGTACAGCCCGTGACGCTGCAAAGAACTCGTCAATGGAGCGTAGGGATCGGCCTGGACGAGCGCCGGCGCCCAGCTGGCGATCTCTGCCGCCGTGAGATAAACCGTCCCGGCCGCGCCTTCGCCTGCCGATGGCCCCGAGCCGCTGTCCATTGCCCTCATCGCCCCATTCAGATCGACACGCATCGATCTGGATCAGGCGCGCCGCCATTGCCAGAAGCAAGGCATGGCGCATGCAGGTTCCAATCTTCTCGAGCCCTGACGGACGACCAGAGTGCCGCTCCAGAATCGGGTGACGCCCTTCGGCGAGATCGTGAGCTACGAGGCGCGCGGCCTGCTCATGGGCAACCGCGGCATCCTGCACGATGCGGAGCGTCGCCTCGGCCGCGCCCACTGGCGGCATCCCCATTGGATCACCTGCCGCCTCGAGTTCGAGGGGCGCAGGCAGGAGGTGATGCGTCCCGGCGCCTATACCCAGCTGTTCTTCCTCGACGAAGCGGTCGCCCTGGCCGCCGGCCATCGTCCCTGCGCCTTCTGCCGGCGCGCCGCGTACGAGGCCTTCGTCGCGGCCTGGATGGCCGGCAACGCGCTCTCGGTCCGCCCGCACGCCGGCGCGATCGACCGGCAGCTGCAGCGCGAGCGGGTCGAGCCGCGGACGCGCCGGCAGATCACCCATAGAGCGCCGATCGACGATCTGCCGGATGGCACCTTCCTCACCCTGCCGCGCGAGCCCGACCGGGCGCTTCTCCTGCTCGGCGCCCGGCTCCTCCTCTGGACGCCGGACGGCTACCGGCCGGGGCGCGCGCGGCCCTCGGGCATCGAGGTCAGGGCGCTGACCCCGCGCTCGATCGTCGCGGCCCTGCGCGCGGGCTTCAGGCCGGAGCTGCATCCCTCCACAGAGATCTGAGCGCGCCGGTCCCGGGCATACGCCGGCCCGCGTTCCGGTGCTCGGCTGGACGACCGAGCTTCTTGTCGGAGACGCGCATGAGCGCGATGCTGCTCTGAGAGAAAGGAATGGGCGATGCGGCGGAGCGAGGAGCGGATTCTGACCACCCACGCCGGCAGCCTGCCGCGGCCGCCGGAGCTCGTCCGTCTCTACGCCCGGCGCGCGGCGGGCGAGGTGGTCGACCCGGCCGCGATCGAGGCGGCCGGTCGCGCGGCGCTCCGCTGGGTCGTGCCCAGGCAGATCGAGGCCGGCATCGACGTCGTCAACAATGGCGAGCAGCAGCGCGAGGGCTTCTTCCTCTACGTCCAGCGGCGGATGAGCGGCTTCGGCGGCGCCTGGCAGCGCCGGCGGCGGGCCGACGTTGCCCGCTATCCGATCTTCGAGCGCATGATGCGGGAGCGGCAGGCGGAGCGGACCGCGGTCAGCAGCTTCCAGCCGCCCAAAGCGATCGGCGCGGTCCGCTACCTCGATCCGGCCGCCATCCACGCCGAATGCCAGGACTTCCGGGAGGCGCTCGATGCGGCGGATGGCGGCTTCGTCGAGCCGTTCCTGACCGCGCCCTCGCCCGGCATCGTCGCCGCGGCGATCAGGAACGAGCACTACGACACCGAGGAGGCCTATCTCACCGCGCTCGCGGATGCGCTTCGCGTCGAGTACGAGGCGATCGTCGGCCATGGCTTCCT
>JBKPDM010000181.1:0-7229 GCA_046727895.1 Pseudomonadota bacterium
CAGCCCGTCACCTCGTGATCGGCTTCGAGCAACATCGGGACCATCACCGTGCCGATGTACCCGTGATGACCGGTTACCAGAACTCGCATCCTCTCGCGCTCCTTGCTGGTGAACTGATCCGGATGCCCCGATCGATGCTCCAGCGAGGACGACCTGAGGGTACCGCATCACGCGCCAACCTTGTAAGATCCCTGATCGGTGAGGCAATTGCGGCAATCGAGGTATTTTAACATCAACGCTCCGTGATCTGCCGTCTTCGCCCGGGATTCAGTAGTGATCTCCAGCTGCGCTGGCCGTCCGTGCTAGAATTTTCGGTCACCTCTCCAGCCTCAATCTCGTGTGCGCCACCGCCCCCGCCTTCGGTTGCGCTCCCGAACCAATTCAAGATCGCGATTCCAAGAGGAGAACCCAATCGTCGAACCCAGACCTATTGTTGCCGGCCAAGGCCTTGAAAGGAATCAGATTGACGAGCTCGGCGAGCGCCTCGAACGGCTGACCTTGAAACGGCGGCTGGCCGTAGGCACTGGCCGGCGGGTTCGTCGAACCTGCGGCGTCGCGCTCATGGCGATGCGCAAGGGGATCGAGATCGAAGTGAGCGCCGCCGATCGTGCTCGGCTCGAGGCGATCGTGGCGGACCGGAACAGCCCGCAGAAACACGTCTGGCGGGCGCGGATCATCCTGCCGACCACGGATGGGTGCGGCACCGCCGCGACGATGCGCCGGGCCGGGGTGTCGAAGCCCAGCGTCTGGCGCTGGCAGGAGCGGTTCATGAGCGACGGCGTGGACGGTCTGTTGCACGACAGGACCCGGCCAGCACGCATCCCGCCGTTGCCCAAGGCCGTGGTCGAGGGGCTGGTGACGCGGACGCTGGCAGAGCCGCCCCCGGACGAGGTGACCCATTGGACGGCAACCGGCGATGGCCGTGGCCAGCGGACCCTCCGTCGCTGCCCTGCAGGAAGCCATCAACCGCTTCGTTGCGGCGCACAACCGCAACCCCAAGCCGTTCCTCTGGAAACTCATCCGGCTGGTCGCCGACTGACCGGGGTCGAAAGAGCGGTCAATGAAGAAAATCCTCATCTCGGCCGCGTCCTATGCTTTGCCGACATGGCAGCTGGAGGCGTGCTCAAGCGGCTGGCGCGCCTGCCAAGCGGCTTGCACGCCCAACTTCACTTCAAATAAAATCCGCCTCCTATTCAATTCCGGCGTATCGGGCGATGTTACAAATTTTGCGGACAACTAATCAGCCTTTTGTCCATTCTTTGTCTTCCACATTGTTGCCGGTTGCGACAACCTTGGAGCATTTTAAGATGACCATCTGACCAAAGATGTAGGAGCTACTCCCTGGGCTGATGGCCATTTGCGGGCCTGTACTGGTCGGGACTCCCTGATAATTTTTCGCTCTGGGTAGGCTGGGCCTCGATGAGGGTGCGCCTGACAGCATGCCATGGTCGGTACCTTAGAACGAGCTGTCGGCTGAACCCGGGGAGCGGCGCAGCCGCTGAACCGGCCGAGCGCTCAACGGCGCGGTACGCCCAGCGCTCCGGCAAAGGCGTCACTTCGGTATCAAGGTCAGGGTCGGGGATCGAGTTGAGCATCGACCGGGGCAGAGAGCAGACGGTCCAAGGTCGCTTCCGTGAGACGGTCTTGGGTAAGCCGCTCACTGAGGCAGATCTGGTGGTTCACCAGGCGGTGCTCCAGATCACGCAATGCGCCGCCGGGTCACCCAAGGGTCTCGAGGTGGAGGTGACCGTACAGGCGCCGCATGAAGGGCTCGGCTTCCCCCGTGGGATCGCGCCGGAAGATGGATCTTGGGGTTTCAATTGCTGGCGCGCGCAGCTTGCGCACCCTGAGTCGCGCGCCTTGGTCGATATCTCCCGGTGATTCCGATCGCAAAGCCGCTGCTGGGCGCCGCCGAAGCGGACGCCGCGCGCGACGCCGTCCTGTCCGGCCGGTTGACCCAGGGGCCCGAGGTTACGGCTTTCGAGCAGGAGTTCGCCCAGGCAGTCGGGGCCGACCATGCCTGCGCCGTCGCCAATTGCACGACGGCGCTGCACCTTGCGCTGCTCGCGGTGGGCGTGAGGCCCGGCGATGAGGTGATCACCGTCAGCCATTCATTCATCGCGACGACCAGCGCCATCCGCTATTGTGGTGCCGTCCCAATATTCGTCGACGTCACACCCGATACATTCAATCTCGACCCGAGTGGGCTCGCCGTGGCAATCACCCGCCGCACGCGGGCGATCCTGTGCGTCCACCAGATGGGCATGCCGTGCGATCTCAGGCCGATCCTGGCTTTTGCGCGCGCGCGCAGGCTGGCGGTCATCGAGGATGCCGCCTCCGCGGTGGGCGCCGAGATTCGCCTGAACGAGACGTGGGAGAGGATCGGCCGGCCACACGGCGACATCGCCTGCTTCTCGTTCCATCCGGAGCAGGTCATCACCACCGGCGACGGCGGCATGCTGACGACGTCGAATCGCAACTTCGACCGGCTGTTCCGGCTCTGGCGCCAGCATGGCATGAGCGTCCCTGAGCCCGTGCGCTCCGGCGCCGCAATTGTGATGTTTGAGGACTACCCGGTCCTTGGTTACAACTACCGCATGACCGAGATGCAGGGAGCCATCGGTCGTATCCAGCTGCGACGATTGTCGGCCCTGATCGCCCGCCGTCGCGCTTTAGCCGAACGTTACCACCGGTTGCTCGACCAGGTGGCCGACCTGCGCCCCCCTAGCGAGCCGGCTTGGGCCCGGTCCAACTGGCAACGCTATTGCGTCCGGCTGCCGACCGGGGTGGCGCAACGGACGGTGATGCAGTCGATGCTGGAATCTGGCGTGGCGACCCGGCGGGGCGTGATGTGCGCGCACCTGGAGCCAGCCTGCGCCAACCTTCCGCGCCGCCAGCCGCTCACCGTGTCGGAACAGGCGCAGACCGAGTGCCTTCTGCTGCCGCTGTTCCCGCAGATGACTGACCTGGAGCAGGATCACGCGGTTGTCGCCTTGCAGAGAGCGATCGCCTCGCTCAGGCGCCAGCGCCGCGAGAAGCCCGCGCCGTGGACCGACAGCCCGGGCGGCTGAGCTCAAACGCCCGGGGAAACAGCCGTGGCGGCGCCTTGTCCGTCATAGTGAAAAAGGGCGGGTGAGCTATCTCGGCCACGTGGCGACCATGGAGAAAGATCGTTCGCCAACATCGACCGGCCGTCGCATGCACCCGCCCCGGTTAAAGACGGTCCGCATCGCATCGCGCAAGCCCCCTTGTCCGCGGGGGCGTCAGGCACGTTGATAGTCGTGGATGCCTTCAAAGAAACCGCGGGTCAGATAAACGACCTGTGTGCGGTTGGTTGCCTTCAGTTTCTTCATGATGTTACGCACATGCACCTTCACGGTGCTCTCGCACATGTTCAGCTCATAGGCGATCAGCTTGTTCGCCATGCCGCGCCGCAGGCAGTCCAGAATCTGGCCCTGGCGTTGGGTAAATCCCTCGATCAGCGGCTCCCCCGCCAAGCCTTGCGGACGGCCGCCCTGGGACAGAAGGGCGGCTGTGGGTGCAAACGTACCGCCGACGCAGACAAGCTGCACCGCACCGACGGCCACCATCGACGCCAGGCTCGTCGGAATGTAGCCGCGTACACCAAGTTCGAAGGCCTGTCGAATATTCTCGGAATCCTCATAGTCCGACAGTACCGCCACCGGGATCTCCGGCAGCAGTTCGCTCATGCGCGACACCAAGCGCGCCACCGCGCCCGATGACATACGCTCGGGTCCGGTATTGATGATGACCGCCCGGATCTGGTCGCTCAGGTTCGGGGTTGTCTCGATCTGATCCGGGTCCGACAAGATACAAACCCTGAATCCGCTGAGACTGCTTTGCAACCAGCCTCCGACGCAGTCCCGAGTGAGTGCCCGGGGATCGAGGTAGATCACCGCCTGATGCTCTACCGACGCTCCGTTTCCCACCCAGCCCGCGGGTGCATCCTGCCGCAAGGTCGCAGCATCCCCCTGCGGCCCGAACCTGCTTCCGTCGGATATCGCCGATGGCGGTCTCTCAGAACCTACCGCCGCGCTGCTGTCGCAAGACGTCATATTTTCTCGGTGTTGGTCCTTGGCGCTCTTCAACACGTACATACTGGTGCTCCCCCGCTTTTGTACGCCAGCCAGTAGCCGCAAGCTTTAGGCCCTTCAGGCTCCAGGCTGCGATCGACGCTCTTCCCGTACTCGCTACGCTACTCCCTACCCCCTCAAGTAACCGACAATTTTAGTCCCTACCCCCTCAAGTAACCAACAATTTTAGCAAATTGCCGTCCATTCGGCGTGGACCGTATCGCGACGTGCCGTGGTGTCAAGTTAGGCTAAAAGAGGAGGGTCGAAGGGTCGGCGTACGACATGCTAGGTAGCCGCTTGCCGCAATCCTCATGGCCCCGCCACTTGTGCGTTTCCATGAGGGAAAGTGTTGCGTGATAGCACGAAATTTCGATGGGGGTTGTGGTTTCCGTCACAGGGCAAACTCCCCACCGAGCGCCCCCTAGGGCCACCGATCGCCGGCACGCCCATGGCCCCCAGCATGAGCTGTGGGCGCGCCAAAGTCTCGATCTCGACGAGTAGCGAGCGGCTTGCTCTCGAACGGGTTCTCCGCCGCGCGGTCAATATGAACTCACCGCACCAACGTGCCCCACAATATCGGATTGGGTGCGGGTGCGCTCGAGCGAGTCAGCAAGCGCCGTGACGTCACAGATAACCAAGGCGCCTCGCCGTCGCTTGAGCAGGCCGCCTCGTTCAAGGGCAGCGAATTCGCGCGAAACGGCCTCGCGATGCGTGCTGATCCGGGCCGCGAACTCGCTATGGGTTGGCGGCGGCGAGATGACCGCGTAATTCGGTTGATCTGTCCTCAGCCGCCCGAGACGGAGGAGCTCGGCCCGAACACGATCACGCACGCCAAGTGTGCTGAACTCGCACACGCGTGCATCGAGTACGCGAACGCGCGCCACCTCCAGCCGCAGGATCTGAGCAGAGATATCCGCGTGCCGACTCATGGCGTCGCGGAATACGACGGCGGGCATGCAGGCCACCATGGTCAACGTGAGCGTCGTCACGCTCGCCGAGCGCGGTCGGCCGTCGATCGCAGCCAGTTCACCGAAAAACTCACCTGCGCCGATGTCGGCGAAGATCACATCGGTGCGACGCCAGGTGGGCAGCCAAACCCGCACCACCCCGCTAGCCAGGAAGTAGACGTCCGTGGTGTGATCGTTATACTCGAGGATCTGCGCTCCGGGCTCACAGCGTCGCCAGAAGCACTGTCGTTCCAGGCGGCGGATCTCGTGGTCGTCGAGGCTCTTGAACAAGGCGAAGCCCGCCAGCGTACGGCGCTCCCTCGCTGCTTTTTCATTGTATGGTGATGACTCGTTGGCAGCCACGACAACTCAGCACCACGTGGCGCGGACGCCCACTTTCCAGATGAGCACACTTCACCGACGGACTGTTCTGTCGGCAGAAACCGCACGTCACCTTCGTGGAATTTGCCTATTCCAAGGCGTAGTACGACCGGGCCACTGGCGCTCCCCACATTTTTATCAAAACTTAGCTAAATTACTAACAGCGTCGGGGAGCTCCTGTCAACGTAGAATAGTCGAAAACCTTAGGTGCAACAACGCTCTACCTAACTCAGCCAGTAGGTACAGCGAGCGGAGACCACAGCCACAGCCCGTCGAGCCAGAAGGAGTATGCGCGACACCGCACCGCAGCGAAGGTGCCGAAGCCGGGACGCGCACCCTGCCGGAATGCTCGAGCGCTTCGAACCGGGTCGCTCGGCGGTGCGGTGTGCATGCGGACACTGGCTCGAGACGTGGTCGACGGTCAGAGCGGCTCCGCGCCGCCGCTCGCAGCTGCGGCTTGAATTCGCAACGCAGGGTCTTACAAGACTGCGCACCCTACCCTTGCCACGGGCTCAGCGTCATGACTGGTGCGGCGATCCTCGCTGGTCACGCCGCTTGCCGGCGTCGGGTGCTTGGCCGAAGCTTCGATCGGCACTACGTTCTTGACGGTTCGACCGCAGACGTCCAAGGGACAAGTGCTGCTCGGCGCGGCCGCGGCGCAGCTGCTCTCGCTGTGATCGAGCGCCGGTTCGTGGCCGCATCGCTCCACCAAGTGTACGCCTCATTGTTCAAGATCATCGACCGCTACCTGCTCCGTCAGATCGTCACGACCTGTGCCGTGATGACCGGGATCGGCCTCGCCATCCTTCTCCTCGAGCGCGTTCTGCACCTGTTCGGTCTGGTCGCCAATCCCAACAAGGCGTTCAGCTACGTCGGCCAGATGCTGGTCCTTCTGATGCCGCACTATTTGAGCATTGCGCTGCCAGCAGCGTTTTTCTTCGGCATCCTGCTGACCTTCGGCCGGCTGAAGCGCGACAGCGAGCTGGTCGTCATGGCCTCGAGCGGGCGCAGTCTGGCGCGCCTGCTGGCGCCGGTGATGAGTCTGGCGGTGGTCATGACGGTGATGACCGCGATCATCGTCGGCTTCCTCAGCCCGCACGCCCGCTACGCCTACCGCTCGCTCAAGGACCAGGTGGCGCGCGCGTCGCTGACCGCGGCCGTGCTCGGGGGAACCTTCATTCACGCCGAAGGTCTGACCTTCTTCGCCGAGAAAGCCGTTCCGGGCGCTGGCGGCCTGCACCTCGCCAAGGTGTTCGTGCATCAGGAAGAGCCCGATGGAAAGTCGATCGTGGTGACCGGACACAACGGTCTGCTCGGCCAGTCCACCGACGCGGACGTCCCGCTCCTGGTCCTGCAGGAGGGGCTGCGCGCCGAGATCCCGCCCGACGGCCGCGGCGCGAACACCCTTACCTTCAACAATCTGAGCTGGCCAGTGGTCACCGGTGCCGAGGTCGATTTCCGGCCACGCGGGCGGGATCAGCGCGAGCTCACTCTGACGGAGCTCTGGACGGCGCGGGCGACCCCGAGCAGCAGCCCGAGCGCGGCGGAGATCGCGGCCGAGCTCCAGTCCCGGCTGGCGCTGATCGCCTCGGTGCCGCTGCTGCCGCTGCTGGCGGCGCCGCTTGCGCTGATGGGCGGCCAGCGCCGCCAGCGGGCCGGCATCGTCGCCGGCCTGCTGATCCTGGTGCTCTACTACGAGGCGCTCAGTTTCGGCGAGGCCATGGCCAAGCGCGAGCTGCTGTCGCCGACGCTCGGGCTCTGGCTGCCCTTCCTGATTCTGGCGGGGACTGCCTTCTGGGTGTTCCAT
>JBKPDM010000182.1:0-6325 GCA_046727895.1 Pseudomonadota bacterium
GGTAGGAGGCGTGCTGGATGTCGTCGGCCAGCGCCCGGGTGGCCGGGTCTTTGGAGTTCTTGCAGGCGTAGTAGATCGAGATGCCGTTGTTGGTCAGGCCGATGTCGCCGGCGATGAACGCCTTGTTGTTCGACGGATCGAGCCAGGACAGCGTCCCCGGGATGAAGGTCTGGTAGAGCTCTTTGGCGTAGTTAAGAGCCTTGATGGTCTCGGGACTGTTGATGATGACGTGCTCCTGCTCGTCGATCAGGGCGCCGCCATGGCCCCAGAGCGCCCAGTCGGTCCAGCCGGCGTCGCCAACTGCGTGACCGAGCGCGAAGCCCGCGGGACGCTTGGCCTTCTGGAGCGCCTTGCAGAGCTCGAGGAAGCCCGCGAAATCCTTGGGCACGTCGTCGTAACCCGCCTCTTTCAGCCAGGACTGGCGGTACACCATGGTGGAACCGGCACCGCCGAAGGGCAGAGCGATCCAGTCCTGTGTCTGGGCGCTCTTGCCATAGATTTCGGCAACCGGAAACCAGCCGCCGTACTTCTCGCCGAGGTACCCGGCCAGGTCGTTCAGGACCAGGAGCTTGTCGGCGAACAGCTGCGGGTCCTCCTGCCAGGCGAGCACGACGTCGGGGCCGGAGCCGACGTTCGCCGAGACCGAGGTCAGCGGCCGGAGATCCTCCCAGCTCTGGTTGTCGACCTTGACCTCTACGCCGGTCTTGTCGCTGAACTTCTTGGTGTTGGCGTTGAAGAGATCCTCGTCGCCCTGGACGAACTTGGACGGCCGGAGCACACGGAGCTTCGCGCCCTGCTCGATCGGATAGTCGGGCGGGGTCGGGTTGGCGACCGCGAGCTTGGCCTCTGCCGGCCGCCAGCGGCCGAGCATGGTCGTGCCGGCCAGGGCTGCTCCGAGACCCTGCAGCGTGCGTCGACGGTTCAAACGAAACATCATGCTTTCTCCCTGATTGCGGTAGTCGAGCGCCCGAGTCCGTGCTCAAAGCTCCTCGCTGGACTCGATTTTGGCTTCATCGAGCGCCGGGCACAACCCCGCGAACCCCGGCAGGCGGATCACGCCATCCTTCGGCTCGATCGGGTCCTCGAACCAGAACTGGTGCACCGCGTTCCACTTGACGAGGTACTCCTGCCAGGGGGTGTGGATCGGCGACTGCAGCGCCGAGAAGGTGGCGTTGACCGGCGTCGAGTGGCCGTGCGGGATGCAGATCAGATCGTGGGCCGTGGTCAGCGCCGCGATCTTGAGGGTTTCGGACAGGCCGCCGCACCAGTAAGGGTCCGGCTGGTAGACGTCGAGTGCGTCCCGCTCGACGAAGCGCTTCATGCCCCAGCGGGTATAGTCGTGCTCGGCGCCGGCGAGGGGGATCCGGATCTTGTCCCTGATCCGTCGGTAGGTGTCGATGCGGTCGGGCATCGCCGGCTCTTCGAGCCAGTAGGGGCGGAACTCCTCGATCCGCGCCGCGAGCTCGAGCAGATAAGGGTAATCGAAGCTCTGCCAGCAATCGAGCATGATGGCATCGTCGTCGCCCAGGGCCTCGCGCAGGGTCCGCACCAGCTCGACGTTCTTCTTCAGGCCTTCCGCGCCGCTCATCGGCCCGTGGCGGAAAAACCACTTCTGCGCGCGGTAGCCCTGCTCCCTGGCGATCAGCGCGCGCTCGCGCACTAAGCCCGGATCGAGCACGGCATAGCCCAGCATGCTGGCGTAGGCCGGGATCTCGGTTCGGGTCGGTCCGCCCAGGAGCCGCCAGACCGGCTGGCCCAGCCACTTGCCCTTCAGGTCCCAGAGCGCGCAGTCGACCACGCTGATCGCGAACATCGCCTCGCCCTGGCGGCCGTGGACGAGGAGCCGATGCATGACGTCCCAGAGATACTCGCTGGCGAGCGGGTCCTTGCCCACCAGGATCGGGCGCAGCTGGGTCGCCACGATGTGCGCGCAGGGCTCGCGAAACGGCCCGGCGATGCCGGCGGCACCCTCGTCGGTCTCGATGGTCAGGAAGTAGTTCTCGATCTCGAGGGCTCGGTCCGAGACCTGGCGCCCGTGTTCGCCGAGATGCTGCTCTGCCCGGTATTCCGGATAAATGTCGACCGGCCGGACCAGGCGCTCCTCCCAGAACGGCCCCTCGGTCGCGATGGTGCCCTTGACCTTGCGCACCCGCACGCCGGTGATCTTCAAGATCGCCTCCACATTTTTTCCGACCGACCATCGGCCAGGCCCGCCCGTGACGCAACCCCCGAATCGGCCTGCGCCGAGGACTGGCGGATCGGAACGACCCCGCACTGTGGCGGCTGGACCGTGGGCGAGATGCCGGCTACCTAGAAGCCGCCTTGGCAGCCGTAGGGGAGAAATCATGCCGGTCGAGATCGCCGTAATCGGGCCGCAGCGGCCGTTCGTTCTGGCCGCGCTCGGGCAGGAGTTCGTCGTCCACAAGGCGATCGATGCGCCCGATAAGGTGGCGGCGCTCCGACCCGCGGCCGGGCAGATCCGGGGCGTCGTGACCAACGCCATGGCGGGTCTGCCGGCCGAGGTTATCCGGGCGCTGCCGCTGCTCGAGATCTGCGCCATCATGGGGGTCGGCCTCGAAACGACCGATCTCGCGCTCGCCCGGGAGCGGGGCATCGTCGTGACCACCACGCCCGTGCTCTACGACGATGTGGCCGATCTCGCCCTCATCCTCGCGATGACCGCCTGCCGCCGGATCGTCGCGGCCGACCGCTTCGTACGGGCGGGCCGTTGGCTCGGGGGCCGGATGGCGCCGGCGCACAAATTTTCCGGCAGGCGCGCCGGCATTCTCGGGCTCGGCCGGATCGGCACGGCGCTGGCGCCGCGTCTTGCCGCCTTCGGCATGACGATCGGCTATTACGACCCGATGCCCAAACCGGGCGTGCCGTACAAGGCTTACGAGACGCCGCTCGCGCTGGCCCAGAATTCCGACATCCTGTTCCTTGCCGCCGCGGGCGGGCAAGGTGTGCGCCACATCGTCAGCGCGGAAATCCTGGACGCGCTCGGACCGCGGGGAATCTTCGTCAACATCGCCCGCGGCTGGCTGGTCGACGAGCCGGCGCTGGTCCGCGCGCTCAAGGACGGCCGGCTCGGCGCCGCGGGCCTGGACGTGTTCGAGCATGAGCCGCAGGTGCCGGCAGAGCTCCTCGAGCTCGACAACGTCGTGCTCACCCCGCACATCGCGAGCAACACCGAGGAGACCATGCGGGCGATGGGCGAGTGCGTGCTCGACAACGTCCGCTCCTGGTTCGCGGGCAAGGGCGCGTTGACCCCTGTGGCATGACGGGTGTGGCATGGCGCAACCCGACCGCGTGCTCGAGCCGGCGGCGCGTGCGGCTGATGACGGGAAGCTCTGCCGCTGCAGGGAGCGGGCTCCGGCGCGCGCGGTTCGTAGATCTTGCAGCGGTTGGGCGCGCCCGTTAACCATGCGAGGACTGGTTGCGGGGTGACGGGACAGGGACGGGAGCGGATGGGCGGCGCCGTCGTGAGCATCGCTCAACAGAAGGGGGGCGCCGGCAAGACCACGCTCGCGATCCAGCTGGGCGTCGCCTGGCTGATCATGGGCAGGCGGGTCGCGATGCTCGACATTGACCCGCAGGCGAGTCTGTTCACCTGGTTCAACCTGCGCCGGCGCCGGCTCGGCGACGATGAGGGCGCCCTGCTGGTGCAGGGGCTCTCGGGCTGGCGGCTCGGCAGCGAGCTGCGGCGGCTGCGCCACGAGTTCGACTGCATCCTGGTCGACAGCCCGCCGCACGCCGAGAGCGATGCGCGGAGCGCGATCCGCGAGGCCGACCTGGCGTTGCTCCCCTGCCAGCCGAATGCGCTCGATCTCTGGGCGTCCAAGACCACGCTCGATCTGGCCGAGAGCGCGGGCACGGAGGCGCTCCTGGTGCTCAACCGGGTGCCGGCGCGCGGCCGCGCGGCCGAGGCGATCCGGGCCGAGATCGAAGCGCAGCGCTGGCCGCTCGCTGAGGCCTGCCTGGGCAATCGTCAGGCGTTCGCGGCATCGATCGGCGAGGGGCGCGGCATCGCCGAAACCGCGCCGAAGAGCCCCGCCGGGCAGGAGATCGCCGCGCTGGCCGGGGAGGTGCTCGGACGCCTGGCTTGAAGCGCCGCCGCTCGGCCAGCGCCGAGCAAGGGGCGCGAATCAGAGGAGGCCCTCGATGGATCCTTATCAAGGACGTGGCGGCGGCTCCGGTGACGGTCTCGGCCGGCAGGCCAGCAGCTTCGTCGGCAGTCTCCTGACCTACCTCCGCACCCGCTCACCCGAGCACTGGCTGTTCTTCGCGCTCGGCATCATCCTCGGCCTGCTGATCCACTGACCTCCCGCCGAGGCGGCCGACCGGCGGCGGCCACGTATGGCCGCCTTGAGCCCGAGCCGTGGCTTCGGCGACGGCGCCATGGAACGCCCCGCGCGCCCATCCGTGAACGCGCTGGCCCGACACGACCATCGTCGTGAACCCAAAATAGTACCGACAGAGCGCGAGTCAAAGAGGCCAGGAAACCGGGCGGATGACGTCCGCTTTCTCTCTCCTGTCCGGAGTCACTTCAGCACAATATTTGCCAATGTTCCATTCACAGATCTCCAAGATCTCGAGCGAATCGATTAACGCTAATACCATTTCAATTTAGATATTAAGAATTCATTCATTCCGGCCTGCCAGTTTGTCTGATGGTCTGGTGCAATCTGATTCTTGAATGGGCGCCGGATGCCGTCCAGATCGCGACAGGCGGTCGCTCTACGGAGGGTGCGCGGCGATGAGCACGCTACGACGAGCCGGTTGGCGGATGAAGCTGCGGTGCCTGGCGAACGACCAGCGCGGCGCGGTGATGTTGATCGTCGGGTTGGCGATCATTCCCCTGTTCGCCGTGATCGGCCTCTCGATCGACGCCGGGCGGGGCTACCTGCTCAAGTCCAAGCTCTCCTATGCGATCGACGCCGCGGGGCTGGCCGGCGGTCGGGCATTCGACTCCGACCTGCGCGAGCAGGACATCATGATGTTCTTCGACGCCAACTTCCCGGCCGGCTACATGGGGTCCGAGCTGGCGCCCGGCAATCCCGTGATCACCTTCAATGATGCGGAGAACACGATCACGATTCAGGCCACGGCGACCATGCCGACGCGGTTCATGAGCGTCGTCGGTGTCCCTGACATGACGATCTCCGCGCGCACCGTGATCAAGCGCGAGATGCAGGGCATGGAGCTGGTCCTGGTGATGGACAACACCGGCTCGATGCGCTCGGGCGGCAAGATCGACGCCATGAAGAATGCGGCGAGCACGCTGATCAATGTCCTCTACGGCGACCGCGACGAGGTCAATAACTTCTACGTCGGTCTCGTGCCCTACGCGGCGACCGTCAACATCGGCCCCGACCGCACCGACTGGCTGACCGGCTTCGACGCGGACGCCTTCCTGCCGACCACCTGGAAGGGCTGCGTCGAAGGTCGGAGCTATCCCAACGACGGCAACGATGCCCCGCCGGACACGGAGAGGTGGGCGCCGTTCCTTTGGGAGAGCACGCTCGGCATGTACTGGAGCGACGGTTCCTACGGCCACCACAGTCCGCATGCCGGCGCGCCTTACGTCCTGGGCGGCGACAACGAGTGGGATCCGGCCGGGCCGGAGTCGGCCCTCAAGCTGGACAACGATCTGTACCAGAACGACGGCACCGGGCCGAACCTCGGCTGCCCGCCGGCGATCACCTCGCTGATCACCAGCAAGGCCCAGGTGTTGGCGGCGATCGCCGATATGGCGCCCTGGCACCGCGGCGGCACCATGGCCAACCTCGGCCTGGCCTGGGGCTGGCGGGTGCTGTCGCCGCGGTGGCGCGGCCTGTGGGGCGGCGATACGCCCGCCGAGCTGCCGCTCGACTACCACACCCACAACATGCACAAGGTGGTCATCCTGCTGACCGACGGTAACAACGAGTGGTACGACTGGCCCGGGACCAATGACAGCAACTGCGGCAACCAGATCCCGTCCAAAGGGTTGCCCGGCAAGAACAGCTACGACAGCTCGGTGTGCAACGTCTACGCCGGCATGTTTCCGGGCGCCGACTACACCGCCTACGGCCGGCTGAACGAGGGGCGCCTGGGCACGACGAGCAACGCCGCCGCCAATGCGGTGATCAACGACCGCATGATCGAGCTGTGCGAGGCGATGAAGGCGCAGGACATCATCCTGTACACGATCACCTTCACGGTCACCTCGACCACGACCCAGGACCTGTACCGCAGCTGCGCCACCAACGCTGATCACTACTTCAATTCGCCGTCCAACAGCCAGCTGCAGGAGGCGTTCGAGCAGATCGCCGACGAGCTGAGC